>NZ_MJXL01000029.1:0-108063 GCF_001762785.1 Campylobacter sp. BCW_6463 | reverse complement strand
TTTGGATAGCTGCAAGTGGAGAGAGATATTTTGATACGATGAAATAAAGGAGGATGACGCTAAATACTACTACAATAATGACAACAATGGCTTGAATAAATGCAGCTTTATGAATAGGTTTATTTATAATATCAGCGCTTTCGGTAATACAAGCTGTATAAGCAAAGACTTTAGTACAAGTTCCAAGTCTTTCTTGTCCTTTTAATCCATAGGTAAAAAAGTTATAATCTCCATTAGCCTTATATGCATTTAAAACAGGAGAATGATCAATAGACGGATTTAATAATTCTTTATTGGTTGCAGCAAATATTTTATTTTCTTCATCAAATAAAAAAGTATTTCCAGGAGTTTTTGCAACTAAATTTTGTAAATCTTCAGATGGCATATCTATACCTAACACCCCAATAAATTTACCATCTTTATAAATAGCTTTAGAATATGTTATCACATATTGTTTTGTTGCAGTATCTAAATATGTTGGTGTAATAAAAACATTATTCGTTTTTAACGCTCCTTGATACCATTCTTTTGCTTTTATATCCAAATTATCATATAAATTAGGCATTATTTTTTTGTTATCATTAGCTTGTTCGCTGAGTAAAACTTTTCCATTTGCTAAACCTAAATAAGTATTTAATGCGTCTGTACTATGGCGATAATATTTCAATATTGGACCAACATTGTTAATAATATTTTCTTCGGTATTTAAAGATTGATAAGGTAAATTTATTATATCTTTTTCTAAATTCTCAGTAAAAGATATATTTGTTGACCTAAAATTTTCAACAGTAGATTGCGTAACTTTAAGCAGGTCAGTTTGATTTTTAAGAGTACTTTCATGTAGTGAGGTTTTTGTAAAATAAAAACTTACAATACCTAGAATAATTAAGGCAAAAATTGCAATTAAATTTGCAATAAGAGAAAGCTTAAATTTTATACTATTCATTTTTTTCCTTTATTTGTATTTATTTTTAAATTTAAAATTAAATCTAGTATTATTTTATCAAAAAATATAAAATATTTCTTGACTTTTATCTTGAAAATTTAAAAATTTAATTATATTAATTGAAAATTATATGTATTTTTCTAAAAAGTAGCATTAATATAAAATAATAAAATATTTAGTTAAAAATTGAATTGTATGAAATTTATACTTATAAAGGATTAGAATGGCTTATACGATCATAGAGGTAGAAAGAAAAACAGGAGTTTCTAGTAGAACACTTAGGTTTTGGCTAGATAAAGGTTTATTTCCCTTTGTGGAAAAAGATAAAAATGGAGTGCGTTATTTTAGTGAAAAAGATTTAGAATGGGTGATTTGGGTGGATTGTTATAGACAAATTGGCATGAGTATCGAGGATCTTAAAAGATATATTTTTTTATGTGCTAAAGGAAAGAGTACTGCAAAAGAGAGATTAGAGATTATTTTAAAATTAAAAGAAAAAACACTAAAAGATATGAAAAAATTGGAGAGTATTATAAAAAAACTTGATTTTAAAATAGATTATTATGAAAAAATGGTTATGGAAAATAAAGATGAGCTAAATCCTTTAAGTAAAGATTATATTAAACGGAAAAAACGAGTAAAAATTTAAAAATATTTAATTTTATTCTTGACTTACACCAGATGTTAGGTTTTATACTTTTGATTAACATGATAGAAAAATGTTTTAATAATTAAGAACTATTAGTTTTTAATAAAAAATAAAAAAAGGATAAAAATGCAAAGAAGAAAATTAAGAAATTTGGAAGTAAGTGTCTTAGGACTTGGTTGTATGGGAATGAGCTTTGGTTATGGAGAAACTAAAGATGAAAAAGAGATGATAACACTCATTCATAGGGCAAAGGATCTTGGTATTGATTTTTTTGATACAGCCGAAGTTTATGGTCCTTTTATTAATGAAGAATTAGTAGGTAAAGCAATAAAATCTTTTAGAAATGAAGTGGTATTAGCAACAAAATTTGGTGTTAGAATTGAGGGTGCTAAGCAAATTGTTGATAGCACGCTTAATAAAATCAGAGAAAGTTTAGAAGGTAGTTTGAAGCGTTTGCAAACAGATTGTATAGATCTTTATTATCAACACAGAGTTGATACAAATGTTCCAGTTGAAGAAGTTGCTAATTTAATGGGTCAGTTTTATAAGGAAGGAAAAATTAAAGCTTGGGGTATGAGTGAAGCAGGAGTGCAAAGCATTAAAAAAGCTCATACAGTATTTCCGCTTAGTGCGGTTCAAAGTGAGTATTCTTTATGGTGGAGAGGACCAGAAAAAGAACTTTTAAAAGTTTTGGAAGAATTAAATATAGGTTTTGTTCCTTTTTCTCCTTTGGGAAAAGGATTTTTAGCAGGTAAATTTGATGCAAATTCTACTTTTGAAAATAATGACTTTAGATCACAAGTTCCACGTTTTAAAAGCGAGAATTTAAAAGCTAATTTGGATTTAGTTTATGCATTAGAAGATATAGCAAAAGCTAAAAATGCTACTTTAGCACAAATTGCTCTTGCTTGGGTTTTGGTGCAAAAAACATTTATTGTGCCTATTTTTGGAACAACAAATTTACGAAGGTTAGAAGAAAATATTAATGCTGTTAATACTCATTTTACTCAAGAAGAATTAAATCATTTAAAGAGTATTTTAGAAAAAATAATAATCAAAGGGGATCGGTATGCCGGTGAAGCAGCTCTTAGAGTTGGGAAATAAAAAGTTTGGTTTATTTCTTATTGTAATGGTTTTATGTAGTTTTGTTAAAGGAGTGTAAATGCAAGAACTTGAAAGTAAAGGAATTCATGGAAGTTTTAAAGGCGATAGTAAATTTTTTAGCAAAAATGTAAAAGTTTCTATGATGTTTAAATCAAATGAGTGGAGAAATTTTAGTGGGGCTTTGGTTGAATTTGAAGCCAGTGCTAGAAGTGCATGGCATACTCATCCTCAAGGACAAACCTTAATCGTAACAGAGGGCGAAATCATCACAAAAGTTCCAGGGCAAAAAGCCTTTATAGCTAAAAAAGGCGATGTGATAAGCTGTCCTATAGGAGTAAAGCATTTTCATGGTGCAACTAATACAAGTAGTGGAGCACACATAGCACTTACAGGCGAAAAAGAAGGTAAAAATGTAGAATGGCTTGAGCTTGTAAGCGATGAAGAATATGAAAATGCCTTAAAAGAAGCAAGAGAGTAAAGAAATTTGTAAATAAAACACAAAAATTTTATAAAAACTTTTATGTTTTTGGAGTATTTTAAATGCTCTTTTTTCACAAATTTTAAAAACCACAAAGGATAAAACCATGCAATTAAGACAAAAAGCAAGAGAAATTTTTGAAAAACTCTTAGGAGGAGCAAAAAAGGATCAACTTTTTGCAAGTGATAAAGAGTATTTTATCAATCATATAAATTTTACTTTTGATGAGAGCTTTATAAAAGCAAATTTGGATACACAAAAATATTTTTTAATCACTCTTGCTTCTACTTTAGCAGTAGGTGGAAAAATAGAGTTTAAAGCTTTACTTCAAGGTGTAATCAAGAACGATATAAGTCCTATTGTCATTAAAGAAGTGATTTATCAAGCTACGCCTTATGTGGGTTTTGCTAGAGTATGTGATTTTTTAAGCCTTTGCAATAAAGTGTTTAAAAAACTAAATATCGCCTTAGTTTTAACTCCACAAGGTACTACTACGCAAGAAAATCGCAAAATAAAAGGCAGGGAAATACAAAATGCTATTTTTAGTGAAGCCAATATCACTAAAATGATAGAAACTACACCAGAAGATAAAGCTTTTATAAATGATTTTTTGAGTGCGAATTGTTTTGGAGACTACTATACACGCATGGGACTTGATCTAAAAACTAGAGAGCTTTTAACCCTTGTATATCTTATCTCACTTGGCGGTCTAGATAATCAAGTAAAAGCCCATATACAAGGCAATCTTAATATGGGGCAAAGTAGAAAAGAGTTGCTAAATATCATTGCAGCTCTTATTCCTTATATCGGTTATCCAAGGGCTTTAAATGCTCTAAATTTGCTTGATGATATTAAAAAGTAGAATGCAAGCAATAAATATTTATTGTAAATTGAGCTTATAAGTTATTTGTAAATTAGTTTTATCAAAAAACTTGCAATCATTTTAGTATGCTTTTAAGCTCATTTAGATATTCTTGTTGTGTTTTTAGATTTTCTTCTAAAGAATTTAAAATCTCTTCACTAGTTCTTAGGATTTTTTCTTCTTTTACATTTGGATTTTTAGCACTTAAATCATAATTTCTTTCTTCAAGCTCTTTTTTGCTAACAAGCCAAGAATTAGCAGTGATTTTTCTTTCTTTGTAGCATTTTAGAAATTCTTTAAAATGTGCGTATTCTAAAGGCTTGTTTTTAGTAAGTTTATAAGGCGGTATAAGCTCGTAGTAATAAACTCCATCGCCTTCACAAATACATTTTTTACCTTTAGAGAAAAAAAGCACATTAGTCTTAACAGCACTATAAGGCAAAAATACCCCACTTGTCAAACTCAAAACGCATTCTAAATTAAAATCATCTAGTAAATCTTTTTTACACTCACAAAGGCATTTGAATTTTGAAAAAGCACACCTTCAGGCACGATGATCGCACATCTTCCGTTGTTTTTTAAAGATTTTAAAATGTGTTTAAAAACAAAAGTTCAGTAGCGTTTAATTTTATAGGAAAATTTTCTTGAATTTGTTCTTTTTCTTTACCTCCAAAAGGTGGATTTGCAAGTATTACTTCGTATTTTTCTTGTTCTGTTATATCTGTGATTTTTTTACTTAAAGTGTTTGTTTTTATGATATTTGGACTTGAAATTTCATGAAGTATCATATTCATAACGCCCATTGCGTAGCTAAGTGGAGTTTTTTCTTTACCAAAAAGAGCATCATTTTTTAAAAATTCAAGCTCTTCTACGCTTAAATTTGCTTTTTTGCCTTTGGTTCTGTCTTTATATAAAATATGTAAAAAACTCTCAACTAAAAATCCACAACTACCACAAGATGGATCATAAATTCTTTCTTTTGGTTTAGGATCTATTACTTCCACCATAGCCTTTATCAAAGGACGAGGGGTGTAAAATTCTCCACTATTTCCACCATTGCTACCCATATCTTTTAGAAGTTTTTCATAAACTTCACCTAAGGCAAATACTTCATCTTCTTTATTAAAACTAATCTCATCAATGATATTTATCACTTTTCTTAAAGTATGTCCATTTGCTATGCGGTTGTCTATAAACTCAAAAATTCCACCGATTTTATACTCTATACTTTTAAAATCATCATTATTTTTAAAATTTTTAAGATAAGGAAAAAGCTCTTTATTTACAAATTCAAGCAAATCTGATCCATTTAAAGCATTTTTTACATCAAGTTTGCCATCTTTTTTAGGCGCTGCCTAAATACTCCAGCTAAATTTTTCTTGCAAAATGCTTTTATAATCTTTGCCATCTAAAAACGCTAAATCTTTTAAATTTGTCTCATAATCATCTAAAAATTTTAAAAAAAGTATCCAGCTAATTTGTTCTGTATAGTGCATAGCACCGCTTATACCATCATCTCTTCTTAAAATATCTGTAATTTTATCTATTTTATTTTGTATTAAAAAATTCCTTTTTTGAAAAGTTTTAATAGTTCTATATTAATATAATAATTATTTCTACCCATTTTAATACACTCTAATACCCCTAAATTTTCACAAATTTTAAGATATTTTGAAGCACTTTGTCTAGAAATATTTAATGTTTTTATTAAAAATTCTATCTTTGTATAAGGATGAGAAAACAAAAGCTCCACAAAATCTTTACTATAAAAATTCGTTTTATTTTGTAAAATTTCGCTTACATTTAGCATCATTTTTTCTATCGTAATAATAGTTTCAATAGTTTTTACAGCGGTTTGCTCTATGCCTTTAAGTATGTATTCTATCCATTCTAAAATAGCTCCTTCATCACGCACTTTTTGCAAAAGCTTATAATATTCATCTTTATTTTTTACTATATAAGCACTAAGATATAAAATAGGAAAATCCAAAAGTCCTTTATATACTAAATAAAGTATATTTATAATCCTACCCGTTCTGCCATTGCCATCATAAAAAGGATGAATGCTTTCAAATTGATAATGTATAATTGCCATCTTTACTAAAAAATCAAATTCATCTAAACTATCATCGTTAATGTATAGTTCTAAATTTCCCATAAGTTCTTGTATATCATTAGGATTTTGGGGTGGTATGTGTTTGATTTCTCCTGTAATAGGATTTTTAAGCATAGTTCCACTTTGTTTTCTAAAACCTGCATTATTTCTTTCTAATCTTTTTTGAATTTCTAAAATATGTGCATTTCTTAATAACTGCTCTTTTTTTAATAACTCATATCCTTTTTTCAAAGCACTTTCATAATCTTTCACTTCTTTTGCTGCTCTTGTGAGTTTGTTTTCATCAACTCGTGATAAAAAAAGTTCATCATGTGTTGTGATGATATTTTCTATCTCACTCGAATCTTTTGCTTCTTGCAAAATCAAAGCATTGATTAAAATACTTGGATTTGGTATACTTTTACTAAGTCCATTTAACTCTGCTAATTTTCTAGAAGCTTTAATGATAAGACTATAAATATTTGCATTTAATTCTATATTTAAAGGCAATTTTTGAGGTATAAATTCTTTCATAATTTTCCAATATGTTAATTTTTTCTAAAAATTTTAACATTATAAAAAAATATGTTAAAAAAATCAAAAATTTTTAACATATCAAGCCAATGTGTTAAAATTTGGCAAATTTTTTAACATTTATAATCTTCCTTTAAAAGCTCTATCTAGCAATGATTTTTTAAGCTCTTGTAAATTTTTTATCTGTGCTTGATAATTTTGCTTTAAATCTTTTATATTTAAAGAAAGCTCATCTAAATGTGAAGCAATTTGCTTTTGTTCTTTCAATGGAGGCAGGGGGATTTGTAATTTAGAAAATTCTGTTTTATTTATAATAGGTAAAGTTGCCTGAGATGCGTTATTTTTAAGAATCTCTTGAAAATAATTACTCAAGCATAAAAAAATAAAAATTTTGGTAGAAATTTAGAATTTGGATAATAGCATTAATTTGTTGATTACAACTTCCATTAACTCCACTTAATCCTATTCCCTATAAGTGCCTATACAAACCACTAAAATCGTATCTTTTGGTATATTTCTTGCATTGTTAAAACCCAATTTTGATAAATTATCGCTAGCATATTTTATTATCATATCTCCATTTAAATCACTAGGTTTAAACAATGGATACATTTCTATAAAAATTCGGATTATTTTTGTTAGGCGTTGTTCCTGTAATTATTTCCCCTATATCACCCAGACTTTTCCATTCCTAACCCTGCGGGAGTTGATAATTTTTCTTAGTATTATCTTTTAAAGGATTAAAAGCTTTTTGTAAAGCACTTTGTATTAACTCATCTAAAATTCCCACTATCCTTTCTTGCTTTTTAAGTGATGGTAATGGGATTTCAATATTATCAAAATCACCTTTAGTTATATGTCTCATAACAGAACCATGGGTTTTTTCACTCATCTCTTCTAAAACATCTAAGATGCAAAAATAAAAATATTTTTTATTAATTTCTATTTTGTAAAATACAACTTTAGAGATATGTTGATTTAAAATAGCTTTATCATTATTCCATATAAATATACCCAAACTTGCAGATCAAGAAATAAGCAAATCTCCATTATTAATTTCAAATTTAGGATTGTATTCTTTAGAATAATAGTTAAAATTTTTATTTGTTCCTGTAAGATTTTGAATTCTAACAATAGGTAAGCCTTTTACATCCCAATCAATAGGCTTAAAAGCCATACCATTTATAAAAGTTGCACAATTTTTTAATTTTACTTTTGTAAATTTTGACATATATTATTTTCCATCATAATTTCTTTATAACTTTCTATAGCTTGTTGTGAATAATACTTACTCATCATGAAAGTAACAAATATAATAAAAACACAAATAGCTAAAATAGAATAAAGCAAAGTTCCTTTTTTAAATAATTTTGCTGAAGAATTTTTTAAGCCATTCTCTGTAATAAATTCTTTAGTGGTAGAAATAAAATTTTCCTTAATGTCTTTTATTTTTACCCAAGGTATAATTCCATTTTCCCAATATTCTTTTTTATTTCTTGATGGTGTTTCACCGCTTGAAATTTCAGCAATATCACCAAGCTTTTTAACTTCCCAATAATTCATCATTAACTAAAGCGAGTATTTAAAATATTTTTTTTTGACTCTTCATCAATATCTTTTCCGAAAAAAGCATATAAATTTTGACTTTTTTCCATATCTTCACATATTTTAATCAAATTAGAATTTTTTAATTTTTTCTTAAATATTCCAATCATTTTTAAAAATTGTTCTCTTGCTATTTTACTAAATTCTAACTTTCTATTTATCTCATCTTCTAAAATTGATTGTATAGCTAATTTAATTTGATTTTCTGTAAAATTTTCCATAAGAAACAAATAAATTTCATTAGCCTCCCATGAAATTCCACATCCATTACCCAAAAATACATTAGTTATAGTTAAAACATACTCATATTCTATATTTTTTGGAATATCAAATTTTTTACCAACCAAATTCTCTATTTTTTTAGCATAATATGGCTCTTTATAAAAATTATCATATGCATTGTGCGCATTGATAAGATTTTCCAACTCTTTTTTTAGTTCTACAATTTTATGTTCTTTACATAAATAAGACATTCCATCATCAACATTTTTTAATAACTCTTTTCCCTTAGCACTTCTATTATTGTCACCATTTGCAGAATATTCCGCAATTTTAATACCAATTTTATACTTTATTTCATCTTTTAAATTGTTCCATATATATGGATATAAAGCATCTATATTATCAATAACAAAATTAGCAGTATTTTCATCAGTATAAATACCAAATAAACCTAATGCTAAAGCATTAATTTTTTTATCGGATTGATTTTCTATAAATGCTCCAATTTCTATAATCTCTAATTCAGATAAAGAGTTTTTTTTAATATTTCCTAGAAATTTTTTCACTTTTATTGCTATTTCTGACTCTTTAGAACAAATTACTTCATCTATGCAAGTTTGCAAATGCGATAGCATATCATAAGCATTCAAAGCATTGTTATTTGGGTGTGCTGCACTCATTTCATTTCGCATCTCTCTAATATAATTTAATTTTTTATAACCAGTCTCACTCAACAAATCAATTTCTTTGGCACCTTTTAATAAATCAAAATCCGTTAATTTACTCAAATCTTCATCTGATTTAATTTGTCGTTTATTATTCTCATTTAAAGAAGATTGCTCTAAAAAATAAGAGATATCATATTGTATTATTTTATTTCTGATATTTAGTATAGTTTCATTCCATAAATAGTTTAACGCAGCATCAAATAAACCAACAGAAATGGAAGCCATGAATTTTGAAATATAGTTTGCTTGTTGTAATTTATGTTTCTCAATGCGAGATAAAATATTTTCAAGATTAACTATAACTATTATTCTGTCATTATAATTTTGAAATACATCTATTGGTATACCTAATTTTTGAACCAATTCATTTAATGAATCAGAATATTTCTCAAGTTGTTTATTATGCAATTCAACTACATTTTTTGCCATAAAATCTCCTTTGTTTTTAGAAATATTTAATTATAATTATTTTAAATAAATCTCCCTTTGTAAATCATCAAAACTTTGTTTTAGAATTTCTAAGCCACCAAATTCATCGGCCAATTCTCTTACATTGCCTAAAGAACTAAGCTCTATAAGCGGTTTTAAGCCATCATCAAAATCTTTTATGCCGTATTCTTGATATCTATTTAGTAAAAATTCTATGAATTTTATAGCTTTTTCTTTTTGAAAGCGTTTCAAAAACTCACTATTTTCTACTTGCAAAACACGCTCTTGCCTTGTTTTTATCTCGGCATTAAAGCTTAAATGCGCTAAAACATCGTATATATCACAATCTTTTTGAAAAATTTCTCTTAGATCTTTTAAAGCATCTTCATCTACTCCATCATTTGCAAGGGCTTTTAAAAATCTTTCTCTATTTTTTTGATCACTCCAAATTTCACACAATTTTGCTTCATCATCATAATACTCACCAAGCTTTCCTATCAAAAATTCCAAAAACTCCTTAGTGCTAAGTGGCTTACCTTGTGCTCCTACATAAGTAGTTGTGATATCTAAAACCTTAAGTTTTGTGCCTTTTAAGTGTATGGTTACGCTCTTTTTTTCTTTGCTTTCTTCTTTTGTTTGTTTTATATGCTCTTTAGTGATTTTTTCTTTTTCATCTTGCTCTTTTAATTCTTCTATTTTTTCACCATCCCATTTTGGATCATAAAAAAGCTTAGTCGCACCGACAAAATCAAGTATGGTAAAAAAGTCTTTGCCTTCATAAACCCTAGTGCCACGCCCGATGATTTGCTTAAATTCCACCATAGAACCTATATTTGCTAGCAATACTATATTTCGCACATTTTTTGCATCAACTCCAGTTGTGAGCATTTTAGAGCTAGTAAGTATGACAGGATAGCTTTTGTCATTATCTTGAAACAATTTTAGATAATCAAGCCCTATTTTACCTTCATCACTCGTAACTCTTACACAATAATCATCTCTTTTAACGCTTTTATATTTATCTATAGCTCTTTTTACCTCGTTTGCATGAGCTTGATTTGCACAAAAAATTATAGTTTTATCCATGGGATTTATAAGCTCTAAAATTTTCTTAGCGATAAAGTCATTATAGTTTGGTAAAAAGATATTTCTTTCAAACTCACTTTGTTTATAAAAGCCTTTTTCAAGCTCACCTTGTATCAAATCATCAGGATTATAGGTATAACCATCACTCAAAGTTGTTTTTATGAGTTTGACTTTATAAGGGGTTAAAAATCCATCTTCAATACCACTTTTAAGACTATAATCATAAACACTCTCACCAAAATACTCATAAGTGTCTATGTTTTCTTCTTTTTTTGGAGTAGCGGTTAAACCAAGCTGAGTCGCATAGGAAAAATATTCAAGCACAGCTCTCCAGCTTCCTTCTTCGTTTGCTCCACCTCTGTGGCACTCATCTATGATGATAAGATCAAAAAAATCTTTTGGGTATTGAAGATAAAATTTGCTCTCTTGTTCTTCTTGGGTGTTTTCTTGTTCTTTTGAATTTGCGGCTAAGCTTTGATAAATTCCAAAGAAAACATTTGCATTTGTTATGATTTTTCCATCATTTTTCTTTATTTCTTCGGCACTAATTGCCTTACAATCACTTTCTATAGGATTAAATTCTCCTAAGGCTTGATCTCTTAAGCTCACTCTATCACATAAAAATAGTATTTTAGGCTTTTGATCTTTGTTTTCTTTATTCCATCTTGCCTCTAACAAACGATAGCACAAATTAAAAGCTATGGTTGTTTTTCCTGTGCCTGTAGCAAGAGTGAGTAAAATTCTATTTTTGTTATTTATAATAGCTTCTATGACTTTGTCTATGGCTATTTTTTGATAATACCTTAATTCTTTTTGCGGAATATACATAACATTTTGAGTTAAAAGCCTGTATTGCCATTCTTTGACATTGCCATAAATCCTATCAAAAAGTTCTTTAGGACTTGGGAATTTATCTATATATTTACCACTATGACTTCTTATATCGTATTCATAAATTTTTTCTCCATTGCTACTATATACAAAAGGCACATTTAAAATTTTTGCATATTCTATGCCTTGAGATAAACCATCTAAAGGATCTTTGCTTTCTATTATAGTAAGGTTGTTTCCTTCATATCTAAGCAAATAATCTGCAAATTTTCTTTGTGCTCTTTTACCACCTAAAAGTTTCCTACCATCTGTAAAATAATAATTTCTTTTTATGTTTTCTTCATTCCATAAAGCTAATTTTAATTTCTCATCTATAATTTTAACCCTTGTATCCTGCTCTGAAAAATTCATTTTTAACCCTAAATTAATTTTAAAACAATAATAACATAT
The DNA here is from genome assembly GCF_001762785.1 of Campylobacter sp. BCW_6463. Lineage (NCBI taxonomy): Bacteria > Pseudomonadati > Campylobacterota > Epsilonproteobacteria > Campylobacterales > Campylobacteraceae > Campylobacter > Campylobacter sp. BCW_6463. The sequence goes on along the minus strand of NZ_MJXL01000029.1, from coordinate 96,044 downwards.
TTTAATTTGAATAACGGTTACTTTACAATTTTCTTAAAATTTTGCAATATTTTTTTACATTTTTTCGATAAGAAAAAAGCTTAAAGTCATTCTTTTTTGCTACAAATTTGGTGTTTTTGTGAAATAAATTTTCAAGCTTTTTTCTTGTTTTTTCAATTTGTTCAAGTGAAGTAGTATTAAAAGAATTTAAGATAATTTTTATTTCTTTTTGCTTTAAAAAGTTTAGAATATCAGTATTTTGTTTACCTAGCCAAATTTCAAAACCAAATTTAAGCCCCACTTTAAAACTAAGCATATCAAAAAGTGTTTCACGCATAGAATTTAACAAATAATTTGACATTATAAATTGTTTTCTTAAAAGAGCTTTTTCTAATTTTGTAAAAGTAAAATAAAACTCATTGCATATTTCATCAAAATCTTTTTCTGTTGGTTTCTTAATGCAAAAAACATTCTCATTTTGAGTTTTCTTAAATCTTTGATCTTTATCTATAAGCGCTTTGCTTAAAGGTTCAAATTTATAATAATGTTTCAATGATTTTAAGGGGATAAATTTAAAGTCTATTCTCACTCCATTTTTAAAAATCACCAAAAAACTCACCCAATTTTTAGGCAAATCAGCTTTATAGAATTCAAAGCTTTCAGGCGCTTGATAAAATAAAATTTTTCCAAAATTTTTAATAAATTTAGGTAATTTTGCTTTTTTGATATCTTTGCTTTTGTTTAGGTTTAATAATTTTCTCAAATTTTTAGATTTTAGAAAAAATGAAATATCATAATCTTGATATTTATCCTTTTTAGCTTTCTTATTTACTCTTGAACCTTCAAGTGTTATAAGACGAATTTGTTTATAAATAAAAGCAATATTTTTAATTTTTTCTAAAATTCTTTTTTTGCTTTGCATCTAAAAATTCCTTTTAAAAAAAATCTTAAAAGTTTTATATTTATATAATAATGATTTTTATCCATTTTGATATACTTTAAAAATATTAAATTTTTATAAATTTTTAATACTTTATTAAAAATTCTATCCTTGTTTAAGGATAAAAAAATAAAATCTCTAAGAAATCTTCGCTATAAAAATTTGTTTTATTTTATATATTCCATTCATTTAAATCGCCCCTTTATCACACAATTTCTTTATATTTAGAAGTAGCTTTGGTTGTATAAATTCTTTTATATTTTAAAATTTCTAAAGATTTTTAACATTATAAAAAAATACGTTAAAAAATCAAAAAAATTTTAACACATCAAGTATTTTTCTAATTTTTAAAAAATTATTTTCTCTCTTGACTTATAGCTACTCTAATGTTTTATAATTATAAAAAATCAAAAAAGGAGCAAAAATGCAATACAAAATTTTAGAAAACAATCGCATTGCAAGTAAAGGTTATGCAATGCTTAGCAAGGATGCGAAATTTACACCCTTTGAATTTAGCCGCCACGCTATTGGTGATAATGATATTTTGATTAAAATCCTATATGCAGGCATTTGTCATAGCGATATTCACACCGCAAGAAGCGAGTGGGGAGAAGCTACTTATCCTTGCGTGCCTGGGCATGAGATAGCAGGAGAAGTTATCGCTGTGGGTAAAAATGTGAGTAAATTTAAAGTAGGAGATTACGCAGGGGTTGGTTGTATGGTAAATTCATGTGGTGAGTGCGATGCTTGCAAACGCTCACAAGAGCAGTTTTGCGAAAATGGCAAAACCATCTTTACTTACAATAGTTGCGATGTATTTCATGGCAATGAAAACACTTATGGGGGCTACTCAAACAACATAGTTGTAAGTGAAAAATTTGCCATTTGTGTGCCAAAAAGTGCACCGATGGATAAGGTTGCACCTTTGCTTTGTGCGGGTATTACCACTTACTCGCCTTTAAAATTTTCTAAGATAAAAGAAGGCTCAAGCGTTGCTATAGCAGGCTTTGGCGGACTTGGTATGATGGCTGTAAAATACGCTGTTAAAATGGGTGCAAAGGTTAGCGTTTTTGCTAGAAATGAAAACAAAAAAGCCGATGCTTTGGCTATGGGTGTAAGCTCATTTTACACAAGCTGCGATAAAAACGCCGTAAAAGAACGCTTTGATTTAATCATCTCAACCATTCCAACGCCTTATAATCCTGCTGTTTATTTGGATTTACTTAAATTTGGTGGCGAAATGGCTATAGTTGGCTTACCTCCTGTGGAAGATAAGGTAAATATAGGCATAAACGAGCTTGTACATAAGGCAGGCAAAAAGGTTTATGGTTCGTTAATTGGCGGTATTGCTGAAACTCAAGAAATGCTTGATTTTTCTTTAAAACATGGAATTTATCCAGAAACCGAGCTTATTACCCCACAAGAAATCGATAAAGCTTATGAAAATCTAACCTCAGGAAAGGCTAAATTTCGCTATGTTATTGATATGACAAAAGAATAATTTAATACTTATCAAAAACTACATCGCTAATGTCAAATCCTCTTTGCTTAGCGATGTCTAAAAGCTCTTTTGTGCTTTTTTCATCTATTATATTTCTTGCTAAAATCCAAAGATATTTTTTATCAGGACTACCCACAATGGCAACTTTATACTCGCTATCAATAAAAATGATTTCATAATTTACTCTATTAAAAAGGTTCATAAAGATATTAAATCTCACTGCTAATTGTCTATTTGAAACGATTTTTGCCTTACCTTTTATGCTTGAAATTTCATTTTCTTTACTGCAAAAATTCTCAATCTCTACATAAGGAACACCATTTTTATATTTAAGCTCGTATTTTGCCTTTGAATTTAGGCAAGATTTTTGAAAAAAGGCGGGTTTTCTAGCCATTTCAAGCCATTCTCCCATATAATTTTGTAAAGAAAGTTCGCCAATTAATTCAAGCATTTTTTTCCTTTTTGTCTTTCTCGCCCCATTTGCACATAGCTTGTAAAATGGGAATTAAACTTTGTCCGCGTTTGGATAAGCTATATTCTACCTTGGGTGGAATTTGAGCGTATTCTTTTCTGATAATTAAACCATCATTTTCTAGTTCTCTTAAGGTATTGGTTAAAGTTTTAAAAGATATGGAGCTTAAAAAGCGTTTGAGTTCATTATAACGCACGATTTCATAGCGAAATAAGCAGTATAAAATACTCATTTTATATTTTCCATTAATTAATGCTAGAGTATAGTTAAATCCACATTCTTCGAAATTGCACTGAGAATTCTCTTTAGTCATTTAACATTCCTTTAGTATAGTATCTTACTTTATTTTCTGTATTGAAAATGATATTATGCTAAGTTATAATTGTATCATAAAATTTAAAAAAGGATAAAAATGAAAAATATACTCTTGCTTAATGGTGCTAAAGAATTTGGAAGTTCAAAAGGACAGCTTAATTTAACATTGCATAATCATGCTTTAGAAATTTTAAAAACATTAGGATACGAAGTAGATCAAACTCACATAGATCAAGGATATGATCCTAAAGAAGAGATACAAAAATTTATAAAAGCTGATGCTGTGATCTATCAAATGCCAGCTTGGTGGATGGGCGAGCCTTGGATAGTTAAAAAATATATCGATGAAGTGTTTGGTTTGGGTGCTGGAGTGCTTTTTAAAAATGATGGAAGAACTCATGAAAATCCTAGTAAAAACTACGGAAAAGGTGGTTTAGATCATGGTAAAAAATACATGTTTTCTCTCACTTGGAATGCACCTCTTGAAGCCTTTAATGATAAAAATGAATTTTTTGAAGGAAAGGGTGTAGATATGGTGTATTGGCATTTGCATAAGGCTCATGAATTTATAGGTATGAAAGCTTTACCAACTTTTATGTGTAATGATGTGGTAAAAAATCCTCAAGTGGAAAAATATCTAAACGAGTATGAACTACACTTGAAAAAAATTTTTTAAAAAATTTGACTTAAAAATTTCAAGGTGTAACATTGACTCGAACAAAGTATTTGTATATCTTGCTTGTTTTAGCTATGTTTTTATGGGGCTCATCTTGGCCTACTTCTAAGATTTTATCAGCTTATGCTGATACTTCTGTGATTACTTTTTGGCGTTTTTTCTTTGTTTTGCTAGGCTCTTTGATGGTATTAGGCTTTTTAAGAATTCCTTTAAGGCTTGAAAAATCTATTTTAAAATGGGTGCTGATAGCAGGAATTTTAAATGGGTTTTATACTTTTGTATTTTTTATTGCCATTAAGCATGGTTTAGCTGGAAAAGGCGGTGTTTTGGTTACAACTATGATTCCTATTTTTTCTTATTTTATATTTATGATAGCGATATTATTTCAAAAAGATAAAAAATCAACTCACAAGATCACAAAGAGTGAAATTTTAGGATTATTTTTAGGTTTATTATCTGGATTTTGTTTGTTAAATTTAGGGAGTTTAGAAGATTTATTTGGTAAATTTAATATTTTATTTTTAACTTGTTCTTTTATTTGGGCTTTGATAGCAGTGTTTAATCATAAAGCCAAAGGAGCTCACCCTTTGGCGATTAACTTTTATATTAATCTCATTTCTGTTTTAATGTTTTCTTGGGTATTGTTTGATGTAAAAAGTTATGAAATTTTTCATTTTGAATTTAAATTTTGGATCAGTATGTTTGTCGTTGCTTTTTTATCAACTATTATAGGTACTAGTATTTATTATTATGGGATTCACATTTTAGGGAGTGTTAAGGCAAATTCTTTTGTTTTAATCACTCCTGCTAGTGCTTTAATTTGCAGCTATTTTATACTAGATGAGGTGCCAAATGCACTTACCTTGTTAGGTTGTGCCTTGGCTATAGGTGCTATATATTTTATCAATATTTATGGCAAAAAAGCTTAGATCATTTTCTATAACCGTGGCTATTTTTGTATAGTCTCCTGTGCTTTGTCCTACTGCCATTAAAATGATAGGAATACCACTTTTTGGTACCTGTATGCTTCCAAAAACTGCAGGATCTGAAATAATATCTGTTGAGTTTTTATGCTCTATACTTTTGCTAGATTCTGTATAAATCACCATTCTATCACACTTTATAACTAGTATTTAAAAAAGCATCTATGCCTTTTTGAGTAAAAACATCTTTATTTGTTCCTAAAATAACGCGTATAATAGGATCTTTTGAGCTTTTAAAAATAGGATTTTCACATTCTCTAGCTTCTAAATTAAAAGGTATAAAAGTATTATGAGTATTTAAAATATCATCTTTTTGCAAAGCTCTTCCTTTAAAAATTCCAACTCTCATTTTAGCATCGCTGGATTTAGAGTTTAAAAAACTTTTTACTTCAAAGCTACCTGCTACGCATAAATACCCACGAAAACCTATTTTTGCTAAACCAAGTTCTAAAATATCGCCTTTATTTGCTTTATATACCTTGCAAGTTTTTATTTTTTGATTATTAAGCTTTGCCTCAAATTCAGCCCCACTTAAAACAAAATAATTCTCATCTAAAAATTTATATTTTCCACCCTTTAAATAAAGCTCAATTCCTGCTTCATCTTGTTTGTTTCCAAGTAAGATATTTGTCATTCTTAAGGCATCTTCATCCATAGCCCCACTTCTTGCTATGCCAAATTTAGCAAATTTTTTTCTACCAAAGTCTTGCAAACTCGAATTTATAAATGCTTCAATGATTTTATACTCATAAATTTCCTTTTGATAGATTTTTTAGCAACTTGCTCTTGGAACTCAAAAAATTCATCTTTTGAAATGGCTTTAAATTTTAAAAACATACCCGCTTTTAAAAGAGTGGAATTTTTTCATCTTCTTTATCAAAAAATTCCAAAGATGTTCTAGCAATGATTTACCAATCCCCTGGACTTGAAATAAGATAAACTCCTGTTTGTTTATTGGCTATACCTACACTTCCAGCTTCTATTTTTGCTCTAGGGCTTGAAAGGCGTGGGGTAAAAAGTTTTTTGTCCAAACCTCCAAGATAAGGAAAACCTGCCAAACCTAGCATAAAAACAAGATAGTAAGGCTTAGTGTGAAGAGATATAAGTTCTTCTTTTTAAATTTGATTGAAATTCTAAATCCAGTCCAAATTCTTCATCATAACAAAGTGGAACTTCTATACAAAGACTTGAGTTTTGCTCCGTAAGTTTAATATCCTTTTTAATTTTTTTCAAAAAATCAAGCAAAGAATTTAAAGAAAGTATACAAGGATTAAAGTATATAAGCAAGCTTGCATAAGTACTTATCAACTCATCAATACCATAAAATTTCACCTTCTTTTAGGGCTTTTTGTATCCTTTGTTTCGTGCTTAAAACATAAGCATTGATTTGAGGTGAAATTTCTTGTTTAATAAAAAGCAAAAGCAAAGCCTTGCTTCCACTAAAATGCACACTAAACATTGTTAAAACCTATATAAAATTTTCCAAAGCACAAATTTGAATTTGTTCTTTTTCTAAATTTTCTTTGATTTTTTTAACAAATTCTAAAGCTTTTACATTATCCCTATGAACGCAAATACTATCCGCTTTTAAATCAATTTCTTTGCCATTTATGCTTGTAACTTTGCCTTCTTTTATCATTTTTACAACGCGTTTATCGCTAAATTTTTATCAATAGCTGCTATATTATAAAGTGTGCCATAAGCTTTAAAATGCTGTATTTTCATACCTTTTGTCTTAGTAAAGCCAAAGCTCCTAGTTGATACAAGGCATGGTTTTTGACTTCTTCAAAGCTTATTTGCATATTGCGTCTTCCAAAACCCAAAAGATCAGGATAAGATGGGTGTGCTCCTATGCAAACACCATTTTGCTTGGCTAAATTTAAGGTCTTATCCATTACACAAGGATCACCCGCATGAAAGCCACAGGCGACATTTGCTGAGCTTACAAATTTTTAAAATTTTTTTCATCCATTCCCATTTTATAGGTGTCAAAACTTTCCTCTAAATCACTATTTAAATCTACTTTGAACATTATTTGACCTTGTATATTTAATTATTGATTTTATTGTATCTAAAGAAGAATTTTAAATAAGCTGAAAGTTTTGAAAAATAAATAAAAAAGTTACAATAAGTAAAAATAATATTTTAAGCAGGCTAAAACCTGCTTAATTTTAATCTTTCCTTGTTTTTGCATCAACTACGAATAAAGGTTTATAGAGCAGTTTAAATCCGCTAATAAAACTTAAAGTATCGTCACTTGTAAGCCAATTGATAAATTTTTTAGCTTCAGTATAATTAACATTTTTGCAATGTTTAGGATTTGTTGCTATAACAGAATAAAAATTTTTAAGGCTATCATTACCTTCATTTACAATGACTAAACTTGGATTTCCTTTTTCACTGGCTTCATATTTGATATAAGTGCCACGATCAGTTAAAATCACACCTTTTTTTTCTTCAGCGATTTTAATGCTTGCTAGCATACCTTGTCCACTTTGTTGATACCAGTTTTCTTTTTCAGGCACACCACCAAGATCTTTCCAAAGACTTTTTTCTTTATTATCAGTACCCGATTTATCGCCTCTTGAGATGAAAGTGAGTTTTTCATTTTTGATAAGTTCTAAACTTTCTTTTAAATTTTTGCCTTTAAATTTAGAAGCTATTGATTTATCCGCAATGATGATAAAATCATTATACATCACAGGGGTTCTATCCACGCCAAAACCTTTTTTTATAAATTCTTTTTCTGCTTTTGGAGAGTGTACAAAAAGTACATCAGCATTGCAATCTTCACCCATTTTTAAAGCCGCACCTGTTCCTACTGCAACCCATTTTAAGGTATTGCCGCTTTCTTGTTCATAAAGAGGCTTTAGAGCATCTAAAAGTCCTGTATTGTCAGTGCTTGTTGTGGTTGCCATTTTAAGTTCTGCTGCACTTGCACTTAAAGCTAAAGCAAGGGCTAAAGAAATGATTTTTTTCATTTTTTCTCCTTATAAATTTACATAAAAAAATATTTTAGCATAATTATGCTAAAATTACTTATTTTAAAAAGGATATTTTTGGATTATATTTTTGATGGTTTTAAACAAGCTTTATTTTTACTTTTTAATGCTGATGAAAGTGTAATTTCAGCTATAAAAACTACACTTTTAAGCTCAAGTATTTCTATAGTTTTAGCTTTGCTCATAGGTTTTCCTTTGGGATTTATCTTAGGCTTTTTTGATTTTAAATTTAAACGCTTTATAAAACTTATCATAGATACTAGCCTTTCTTTTCCAACAGTTGCGGTAGGACTTATACTTTATGCACTGATTTCAAGTCGAGGACCTTTGGGAGAATTTGGACTACTTTTTACTATAAAGGCTTTAATTTTAGGGCAGTTTATTTTAGCACTTCCTATAGTGATCGCACTTTTTTCAAATTTGATAGAAAATATGAATAAAAAACATTTTTTACTTATAAAATCTTTTCACTTAAGTCCTTTAAAACTTGTTTTAATGATGATTTATGAATTACGCTTTGCTTTGATTAGCGTCGTTGCACTAGCTTATGGACGCATTGTAGCAGAAGTAGGAGTAGCGATGATAGTGGGTGGAAATATTAAATACGACACTAGAACCATAACCACGGCTATTTCTCTTGAAACCAACAAAGGCGAATTTGCTAGTGGTATAGCTTTGGCTTTGGTTTTAATTCTCATTGCCTTTTGTTTAAATTTCATTACACACAAACTTAAAAGAACATAAAATGATAGAAATTTCTAATCTTTTTTTCAACTATCAAAACAAAGAAGTTTTAAAAATTAAAAATTTAAAACTTGATACAAGTAAAATTAGCATCTTAATGGGAACGAATGGAAGTGGAAAATCTACATTTTTAAGAATATTAAAATTTTTAGAAGGAGATTTTTCAAAAAATATTTCTTATTTTGGAAATTTTAAACTTAATAATAAACAAAAGCGTGAAATTTATTTGCTTTTTCCAGAGCCTATTTTGTTAAATCGTAGCGTAAGGGCAAATTTTTTATTTACTTTAAAAACTTATGGGATTAAAGAAGATATCGAAGAACGTATAAAAGAAAGTTTGATGTTTTTAAATTTAGATGAAAGTCTTTTAAGTAAATATCCTAATGAACTTTCATCAGGACAAAGTCAAAAAATAGCTTTTGCTATAGCTTTAAGCGTAAGAGCGAAGTATTATTTACTTGATGAACCGAGTGCTTTTTTGGATAAAAATACTACGCTTTTATTTAAAAAAGCTATTCTTAAAATGCACGAAAATTTCAATACAGGTTTTTTAATCGCAAGCCATGATAAACATTTTTTAGATTCTTTGGCTCAAAAAAAACTTTATTTACACAGTGGAGAAATTTTAGAATTTGAAAATACTAATGTTTTTGAGCTAGAAAATCAAGGTGTAAAATTTTGTAATTTTATAGATTTTAGTAATTGTAAAAAATATAAAGATTTTAAAAAACCTCCAAGTAAAATTGCGATTGATCCTTATAAAATTTCTTTTTTTAATTCTAAAAATATCCCAAAAAATAATTATGAGTTTATTTTAGAAAAATGTTATATTATAGCACTTAGAAGTAGGAAAAGTGATGTTTTTATAAGGGTAAGTTGTATGGATAAAATTTTAGAATTTGCTTTAGAAAAACAAGAATTTTTAAAATTCGATTTAAAATTATACAAAGAACTCAGTCTTTATTTTTATGAAGATGCAATATGTTTCTTAAATTAACATACATTATAAAATTTAAATAAAATATTACAAATATTCTCATTTTTTATAAAATTTATCTTAATTATTTTTTAAATTTGTATTTAATACAAATAAACTCTTATATAATGTTTAAAAATAATCATAAAGGAGTTTTTATGCTTAATCAAAATAATCAAGAGCTTTTTAAGCCAAGTAAAGAATTTTCTCGTAATGCTCGTATAAAAAATTTATGTGAATACTATGATTTATGCGATGAAGCCAAGGAAGATTTTGAAGGTTTTTGGAAAAGACAAGCACTTGAGAAGATCGAGTGGTTTTCGCCTTTTTCAAGAGTGCTAAATGAGGATAAAGCTCCATTTTATAAATGGTTTGAAGGTGGAACTTTAAATGTAAGCTATCAATGTCTTGATCGTCATATGAAAACAAGACGCAATAAAGCTGCTTTGATTTTTGAAGGTGAAATGGGGGATTATGAAGTTTATACTTATAGAAGATTATTGCATGAAACTTGCAAGGCAGCCAATTTGCTTAAAAAATTCGGAGTAAAAAAAGGCGATAGGGTTGTAATTTATATGCCTATGATTGCAGAAACAGCTATAGTAATGTTAGCTTGTGCAAGGATTGGGGCTATTCATAGTGTGGTATTTGGAGGGTTTTCTCCTGAAGCCTTAAGAGATAGAATTATAGATGCAGGAGCTAAACTTGTAGTAACGGCTGATGGTGCTTTTCGTCGTGGCAAACCTTATATGTTAAAACCTGCAGTAGATAAGGCTTTAAGTGAAGGGTGTGAAAGTGTAGAAAAAGTACTTATAGTTATACGCAATAATGAGCCTATAGAATATATTAAAGGAAGGGACTATGTTTATAACGAACTTGTGAAAAATGAATCTTATAAGTGTGAACCCGAAATCATGGATAGCGAGGATTTGTTGTTTTTGCTTTACACTTCAGGATCAACGGGCAAGCCAAAAGGAGTTATGCATGCAAGTGCAGGATATATACTTTGGGCACAAATGACTATGGAATGGGTTTTTGATATTAAAGATTATGATAATTATTGGTGTAGTGCTGATGTGGGTTGGATTACAGGACATACTTATGTAGTTTATGGGCCTTTAGCATGTGGAGCAACGACTATAATGCATGAAGGGACTCCTACTTATCCAAATTCTGGGCGTTGGTGGAGAATGATAGAAGAGTATCAAATAAGCAAATTCTACACTTCGCCAACTGCCATAAGAATGCTTCATGCTGATGCGCCTGATGAGCCAAGAAAATATGATTTAAGTACGCTTGAAGTGCTTGGAACGGTTGGAGAGCCTATAAATCCTAGTGCTTGGAAGTGGTTTTATGATGAAATAGGGGGAACTAAAAGTCCTATAGTCGATACTTGGTGGCAAACAGAAACAGGTGGACATATGATCACGCCTTTACCAGGCGCTACTCCTTTAAAACCAGGTTGTGCCACCTTGCCTTTACCAGGAATTTTTGCAGAAGTTATTGATGAAGAAGGCAATAAAAAAGATGAGGATGAAGATGGATTGCTTTGTATAACTAAACCCTGGCCTTCGATGATTCGTGGAATTTGGGGTAATGATGAACATTATATAGAAAGTTATTTTTCTCAAGCTAAAAAAGATGGAAAAGCTGTATATTTTAGTGGCGATGGTGCTTTTTACGATAAAAATGGTTATATTACCATCACAGGAAGAACAGATGATGTGGTTAATGTTGCAGGACATCGTATAGGAACAGCTGAAATTGAAAGCGCTATTGCTAAACATCCAAGTGTAGCAGAATCAGCTGTAGTGAGTATTTTGGATGCGATTAAGGGCGAGTCATTGTTTGCTTTTGTGGTTTTAAGTCCTGCATCCAGTTGTGATCTTGGCGGAGCTATAGAAACTTTAAAAGAACTTAATGACATTTTAAGAGTAGAGATAGGACCTATAGCTAAAATAGAAAAAATTCTTTATACTCCAGGTTTACCAAAAACTAGAAGTGGTAAAATAATGAGAAGAATTTTAAGAACTATAGCAAGAGGTGAAGAAATCAAACAAGATATTTCAACGCTCGAAGATTCTGGAGTAGTAGAAACCATTGTTAAATTAGCTAAGGCAGAGTTTGAATAACAAGCAAAAAGAACTTTGCCTTGTTGCATAAAAATTCATAAAAATAAGCTATAATGATAAAAAAAATAAAAGGAAATTTTTATGCTTCAAACTTGTATTTTCCCTGCGGCAGGTTATGGGACGAGATTTTTACCTGCAACAAAAACTTTACCTAAAGAGATGTTACCTATCTTAACCAAACCTTTGATCCATTATGGGGTTGATGAAGCTTTGGAAGCAGGAATGGAAAATATGGGATTTGTAACAGGACGTGGAAAAAGAGCTTTAGAGGATTATTTTGATATTTCTTATGAACTTGAGCATCAAATTTCAGGTACAAAAAAAGAATACTTACTTGATGAAATTCGCTCTTTGATCAATCGTTGCACCTTTACTTTTACAAGACAAAATCAAATGAAAGGCTTAGGTGATGCGGTTTTAAAAGGTAAACCTTTGGTTGGCGATGAAGCTTTTGGTGTAATTTTGGCTGATGATTTGTGTGTCAATGAAGAAGGCTTAAATGTTATGGCTCAAATGGTAAAAATTTATGAAAAATATCGCTGCACCATCATAGCTGTGATGGAAGTACCAAAAGAGCAAGTTTCAAACTATGGAGTAATTTCTGGAAATTTTGTAGAAGAAAATCTTATCATGGTTAATTCTATGATAGAAAAACCAAGTCCTGATGAAGCTCCAAGTAATCTTGCTATCATAGGAAGATATATTTTAACTCCTGATATTTTTGGAATTTTAGAAAATACTAAAGCAGGAAAAAATGGAGAAATTCAACTTACCGACGCACTTTTAACTCAAGCAACCAATGGTATGGTTTTAGCTTATAAATTTCAAGGGAAACGCTTTGATTGTGGAAGTGTAGAAGGCTTTGTAGAGGCTACAAATTATTTTTACGAGAAAAGTAAATGTTAAACAATACACTTTTTTTTAAACAAAGTGAAATTCACACTATAAGCTCTTATGCAAATCGTATTAATGATGAGGTAAAAAGTGGAGATATAGGGTATTATCATCTTATTGACACGAGCTTAAGCCTGATTGATGAGAGTTTGGCTTTTATCAAAGACAAAGAACACATAAAAAATATTGTTTTAGTGGGAATGGGTGGTTCAAGTTGCGGTGTAAAAGCCTTGCGTGATATGCTTTTTAATGAAAAAAGTAATCAAAGAGAACTTTTTATACTCGATAACACAAGTTCACATTCTTTTAATAAGACTTTAGAAAAAATCAAGCTTGAAGAAAGTTTGTTTTTAATCATCAGTAAAACAGGTAGCACTATAGAAGTTGTATCGCTTTTTAAACTTCTTATTGAACATTTTAAACTTGATATGCAAGAATTAAAAAAATACTTTGTTTTTATTACCGATAAGGATTCAAAACTTCATCAAGAAGGTGAAAATTTAGGTATTAAATGCTTTTTTATCCCTGCAAATGTAGGAGGTCGTTTTAGCATACTTTCAGCCGTGGGTATAGTTCCACTTTGTTTTTGTGGCTATAATGCCAAAGCTCTTTTAGAAGGAGCTAAAGCTTGTTTTGAAGATTTTTTTACTCGCAAAAAAGATGAAATTTTACAAAAGGCTTATCATTATTGCACACACAAAAATGCCAATATCAATGTGCTTTTTTCATATAGTGATGCTTTTAAAGGCTTTAACGAATGGTATATCCAGCTTATTGCTGAAAGTTTAGGTAAAAAGCAAGGCTATAAACGCATAGGTTTAACTCCTGTTGCACTCATTGGAGCAAGAGATCAGCATAGTTTTTTACAACTCATCATGGATGGACCTAAAAATAAAACTGTAACTTTTTTAAAAATCAAAGACGCTCAAAAAGCACCTATTATCCCTGATATTCATTTTAAATTTTTAGATTCTTTAAGTAATAAAGTCAATCTTCACGAACTTTTAAACGCCCAATGTGATGCAACTATGCATGCTTTAATCGCCGAAAATTTGAGTGTTGATGTGATAGAACTTGAAAAACTTGACGCTTGGCATGCGGGATATTTGATGTATTATTATGAACTTTTTACTTCAACTTGCGGTGTTATGCTAGGGATTAACACTTATGATCAACCTGGTGTGGAAGTTGGAAAGTTGATCTTAAAAAATATATTAATTTCTTAATCAAAATTCATTAAAAAAAGAGTATAATAATTTTAAGTTAAAATTATAATAAAAATTTTTAATTAATAATAATTATTATTTAAGAATTTTATACTATAATTTTAAAAATCAAAAAAAGGAGTCAATCATGTCAGTTACAAAACAATTATTACAAATGCAAGCAGATGCTCATCATCTATGGGTTAAATTTCATAATTATCACTGGAATGTAAAAGGTTTGCAATTTTTTTCTATACACGAGTACACAGAAAAAGCTTATGAAGAAATGGCAGAACTTTTTGATAGTTGTGCTGAAAGAGTTTTACAACTTGGCGAAAAAGCTATCATTTGCCAAAAAGTTTTAATGGAAAATGCAAAAAGTCCAAAAGTTGCAAAAGATTGCTTTACTCCGCTTGAAGTCATAGAACTGATCAAACAAGATTATGAATATCTTTTAGCAGAATTTAAAAAACTCAATGAAGCAGCAGAAAAAGAAAGTGATACCACAACAGTTGCTTTTGCGCAAGAAAATATCGCAAAATATGAAAAAAGTCTTTGGATGATAGGCGCTACTTTACAAGGTGCTTGCAAAATGTAATTTAAGGGGCTTTATGCCCCAATTATACTAACTAGGTTATAATATCCTTTTTTTAAAGGATAAAATTGAAAGTACTTAATTTTTTTTATGAAAACCATCCTAAATTTGAAGTAAGTTATGAAAGAAAAATTCAAATTTCAAAACTAAATATTATCATAAAAGGCCCACGATTTTGTGGTAAAAAAACGCTTATTTTTAATTTTTTATCTCAATTTAAAGCAAGTGAAATTTTGTTTTTAGATTTATATGATACACGTTTTGAAAAACAAAGTTTAGAAAGACTTTCTGATTTTCTGAATGAAAATTTACAAATTAAAATTCTTTGCCTTTATAATTTGGATTTTATCCCTAATTTAGAAAAAATTAAAATTCCCATCATCTTAAGTACAAATATAAAAGATTTAAATGTAAATGGGTTTGAAGAACTTGAACTTGATTATTTTGATTTTGAAGAATTTATTAGTGTAAGTAAGAAAAATTTACCTATAAATAATTTAGTAGGTCTTTTTTTGCAAAGTGGACGGAGTAAATTTGGAGAAAAAAACATACTTTTAAGACAAAGCTTTACTCTTTTAGAATTAGAAATTTTAAAGTATTTAGCTTTAAATTTGGGTCAGCAAATCAGTATTTCTAAGATATTTATAGAACTCAAAAAAAGATTAAAAACTTCAAAAGATAGTGTTTATCAAGCTATAAAAAAATTAGAAAATACTTATGTGATTTATACTTTAAAACATGATGAAAAAAAACTTCAAAAGATTTATTTTAAAGATTTTGGCCTAAGAAATAATCTTTGTATTTCAAAAGATTTTTCACATTTATTTGAAAATTTAGTTTTAAGCGAGTTGTTTAAATTTAAAGAAGAATTTTTTTATAACAAATACTTTAACTTTTATAGTCAAATATCTAAAGTTGCTTATATTTCAAGTCCAACTTTAGATATTGATTTGATTAAATTACGTGCTAAGAAAATTTTACCAAAGGCTTTAGAACTTGGAATTTTTCATGTGATTTTTATCACTCTTTCAAGCGAGGATAGTTTTTTTGAGCAAGGGATTAAATTTGAAATCATATCTTTTGATAAATTTTCACTTGGATTTTAGGCGTTGTTTGATTTTGTATCGTATTTTTCAAGGTTGTATCGTTTGATGATTTTTGTAATAAGATTGATATAATATCCCTTGCGTTCAGAATAAGAATCTAAAGTTTTAATAGCCTCTAGCCCTGTTATCTCTTTGCCTTCGCTTTCAAATTTAGCTCTTGCATCGCGAAACTTTTCATAAGCAAAATGACGATTTAAATTTAAAACATAAGAGTCAACACTATCTTGCAGACTATCAAAAATTTTAATTTTGTGTTTTTTATCTGGATGTCTTAAATCAGGAATTAAACCTTTCTCACCCCAAGTCCATTCTCCAAAAAGATTGTTTGCTTCTCTTGCGAAGCGACTGGTACCTGTAGCACTTTCAACTAAAGCTTGGGCTATACCCATGGATTTTGGAATTTTTTGAATACGTTTTTTATATTCTGCAAAATCATAAAGATTTTCAATACGATATTTGTTTTTTATCATGATAAGTTTTTCAAGATTTGTTTGGTTTGAAGTCCTAAAGCCTGTTTTGTAAGCATCTTTAAAAAAAGCTTCGATAAAGGCTCTTTCTTGTTCAATTTTTTTAAAGCTTTGATCAAACATTTCATTCATTTTTATAAAAAAAATTTGTCTTTTTTGATCTATATCAAGTTTGTAATATTCCTCTCCAAATCCATTCTTTAGATCATCAGCAGCAAAAAGTGGGATTAGAAAAAGACTAAGAAAAATTATAATTGGCTTCAAAACAATACTTTACCTTTCCTTCAAAAAACAATTCTTCATTTTTATATGCAAACCCTACCTCTTCACCACTTTTAGGAGTTATTTTAACTTTATTTTGTACTTTTTTATTTAAAAATGCCAGATAAAAACAAGCCCCCATTCCTGTGCCACAAGCTAAGGTTTCATCTTCAACTCCGCGTTCATAGGTGCGAACTTTTAAATGATTTTCATCTAAAATTTTTACAAAATTAACATTGGCATTATATTTTTGTCTCATTTTTTGACAAAGCATTGTATCAAATTCATCTAAATTTTGACAAAAATGTACTAGATGTGGAACTCCAGTGTCGCAAAGTTGCCAAGTTTTTCCTAATTCTTCAAAAGTATTTTGTACACTTTTTATTTTACCTAAAGATACTTCAACTTTATCTTGATTTACCTTTGCTTTTATTACTCCTGCACCGGTTAAAAAACTCATGTTAGGATTTATTTTGTTAATATGATGTGCAAAATGTGCCGCAGCCCTTGAGCCATTGCCACACATAGCAGCCCTTGAGCCATCGTTATTATAAAATTCCCATTCAAAGTCGTATTTTTCATGAGGCAATATCACGATAAAGCCATCCGCACCTATACCCTCATAACGATTACAAAGTTCTTTAGCTAAAGCACTTCTATCTTCTTTTCTATCAGCATTTGTGATGACAAAATCATTCCCACTTGCACAATATTTATAAAATTTCACATTTTTCCTTTAGAAATTTCTTGTATTACTTTAACACATTCTTGCCTAAAATCGGCATAAGAATTAGTATTTTTAATGATAAAATCTGCTTTTTTAAGTTTTTCTTCAATATCTATTTGAGAATCAAGTCTTGCTTTTGCAGCTTCTAAGCTGAGTTTATCTCTTTGCATGATTCTTTTAAGGCTTAATTCTTTAGGTGTGTAAATTACGATGACTTTGCCTAAATTTTCATAAGCACCGCTTTCAAAAAAAAGAGGAATTTCTACAAAAAAAGCTTTATTTTCTTTATCTAGAATTTGCATTTGTTCTAAAATTTTAGCTCGAATTTTAGGATGAGTGAAATTTTCTAAGGTTTTTTTAGCTTCTTTGTTGTTAAAAACAATTTCTCCAAGGATTTTTCTATCGATTTTCTTTTCTTTTGTGAGTAAATTTTTTAAGTTAAAGGGAGAAAAAATCTTTTCAAGTTCTAAAGCATTTTCATCTAAAATTTTATGAGCGATTTTGTCTGCACTAATGCTTTTAAAGCCTAAAGAATTCGCTATTTCTATAAAAGTGCTTTTGCCACAAGCAATTGAAGCGGTTACAAAAAAAGCATTTTTCATCTTATGCCTTATTAAAACTTTTTTCGTTAAAATACCTTTTTAGTTCTTAAAGGAAAATAAATGAAAATTTCATATGAAGATGCAGGCGTAAGTATAGATAATGGAAATGCCTTTGTAGAGGCTATAAAACCTTTGGTTAAAGAAACTTTTAATGATAATGTTGTAGGTGGAATTGGTTCTTTTGCTGGTGCTTTTAGAATGCCAAGTGGTTTTAAAAAGCCTGTGATTTTAGGTGCAACAGATGGGGTTGGTACCAAGCTTCGCTTGGCAATTGATGCTAAAAAATATGATACTATAGGGCAAGATTTAGTAGCAATGTGTGTGAATGATTTGATTTGTAATTTTGCTACGCCTTTGTTTTTCCTAGATTATTATGCTACAGCCAAGCTTGAAGTAGAAGTAGCAAAGGCTGTTGTATCAGGCATTGCCAAGGGATGTAAGATGGCAAATTGTGCATTAATTGGCGGAGAAACTGCTGAAATGCCTGGAATGTATGCAAAAGATGATTTTGATCTTGCGGGTTTTGCAGTGGGTATGGCTGAAGAAGATGAGATTGATAGAAGTAAATTTGTTAAAAATGGTGATATTTTATTGGCACTTCCTAGTTCAGGACTTCATTCAAATGGTTATTCTTTAGCTAGAAAAGTACTTTTTGAAAGTTTAAAATTAAAATTTGATGACAAGATAGAGGGTAAAAATTTAATTGATATTTTGTTAGAACCTACAAGGATTTATGTGCGTGATTTTCTTACACTAAAGCCTTATATCAGTGCTCTAGCACATATTACAGGGGGTGGTTTAGTAGAAAATTTACCACGCGTTTTACCTCGTGGTATGGGTGCAACTATACGCAAACATCATCTTAAAACTCCTGAAATTTTTTATACTATAGGACAGGCTGTAGAAGAAAGCGAAATGTATAGAAGCTTTAACATGGGAGCGGGTTTAGTAATGGTTGTAGATCCTTCTAATGTAAGTAAGGTTTTAGAAAATTCAGATGCCTTTATTATCGGCGAAATTTGCATTAATGAAGGTATTGTTTTAGAGTGAAAATAAAGCGTCAATACGCTTTATTTGTGTATTTTAAGTTCTATTTTTGTAGTGTTTTGTTCTTTTGGCAAAGGATTGGTTTGTGCTAGATAAAAGGCTACGAGTACATTTACAAGCATAGCGATAAGTAAAAGAGGAGTGGTTCGTTTTATAATATCCATTGGAGCTACTTTTGCAAATCCAGCTAAAGCTATGATTCCGCCTGCTATTGGTGAAGCTGCACGACCTAAACAAGATGCAATTTCTATAGGTAAAACTAGAGTAATAGGTGCAACGCCTAATTTTGTAGCTATATCAGGAGATAGTTTTCCAAAAGCATTAAAAGCAGCAATTCCACTTCCCATAATCACTGTGGCAAAATAAACTAAAAAGCTTAAAATAGCTATACTCAAAAGAATTCCAAACCATGCAAAATTTCCTGTTCCAAGATTTGAAACCGCGTTAGCAAGGATATTAACTCCACCAAGTGCTTTAATGCCTTCAGCAAATACTCCAGCGGCGATGATTATGCTTACGACTGAGATAAAAATTTCAGCCATAGCTTTTAAAATCACCATCATATCTTCGCCTAATTTTCTAGCATTTCTGTGTCTTGCAAATTCAACAAGAAAAACTAAAGAAATGCTTACAAAATTTGCTGTTACAACATCGAGCTTGATAGTAAAAAAATACGCTGTAAATAAAAATACAACAGGTAACCAAGGAAAGAGTATGTAAAAAGTAGGGCATTTAGGATCAATGATTTGCGGAATTTCAACTTCATCATTTAAAACACCTTTTTCTTTATCTCTTTTATCAATCCAAGCAAAATAAAAAGGAATCAAGATGGCAATAACTACAACATAGGCAATCACACTATAAATTTGGTAATTTAAAAAAAGCCCTACGACATTATCACTTTGTCCTACTATATCTGCCATATTGATTGAATTTCCATCTTTTGGACCATAATCAAGCGCAATTAAAGAAAGCACACATACAGCTGTAATAGGACGGATTTTAAGTGAGATTAAAACAGGATAAATACATGCTAACAAAAGCAAAAGCAATCCAGCATAGCTAGAAATGACGATTTTTAAAGCCATTCCAACAACAAAAGTTCCACTTAAAATCAAGTATTTATTTTTGATTTTTCCTAAGGGTTTATTTGCTAAAAAAGCAAGTTTTGCCGAAGCATTGATATGTTTCATATAGGCAGCAAAACCTGCCACACTCATGATAATAAGTCCTACTCCAGAAAGCTGACTTTTAAAAGTCGCTGTGATAAAAGCATAGCTATCAAGTAAAACATTCAAAAAGCTTGCATGTTCTCTGCTCGGGGCTTTTGGTATAGGTGCTCCTGTGATGTAAAAAGCAAAAATAAGCAAGATAATACCTGAAAGAAAAAATACAAAAATAGGATTGTATTTTTTGAGTATATAATAAGCAACAACAATTACCGCTAAAAGTGTAGAACATATCATAAAAATTGGCATGATTTCTCCTAAGGTTATTATTAGCTTTTATTTTATTTTAGCTAAAATTTAACTAATAAATATTTTTCATTTAAAATTTTACTTATTTTTTGCATTATAAAATTAATAATATGTATAGTTTGGTTACTGAAAGGTTTATGTTTGTATAAAAAATGATTTTTATATTATAATTATAAACAAATCATAAATATTAAAAAGGATCTAGTGTGGCAAGAATTTTGGCATTTGATATAGGAATAAGCTCTATTGGCTGGGCATTTAGCGAAAATGATGAGTTAAAAGATTGCGGAGTTAGGATTTTTACAAAGGCTGAAAATCCTAAAACAGGAGAATCCTTAGCCTTGCCAAGACGCCTTGCAAGAAGTGCTAGAAAACGCCTTGCTAGACGCAAAGCAAGGCTAAATCACTTAAAACATTTAATCGCAAATGAATTTAAGTTAAATTACGAAGATTATCAAAGCTTTGATGAAAGTTTAGCTAAGGCTTATAAAGGCTCTTTAATTAGTCCTTATGAGTTAAGATTTAGAGCTTTAAACGAGCTTTTAAGTAAGCAAGATTTTGCAAGAGTGATTTTACATATTGCAAAAAGGCGTGGCTATGATGATATTAAAAATAATGGTGATGAAGAAAAAGGCGAGATTTTAAAAGCTATCAAGCAAAATGAAGAAAAATTAGTAAGTTATCAAAGTGTAGGCGAGTATCTTTATAAAGAGTATTTTCAAAAATTCAAAGAAAATTCCAAAGAATTTATAAATGTTAGAAATAAAAAAGAAAGTTATGAACGCTGCATAGCGCAAAGTTTTTTAAAAGACGAATTAAAGCTTATTTTTCAAAAACAAAGAAAATTTGGCTTTTCTTTCTCAAAGAAATTTGAAGAAGAAGTGCTTAGTGTAGCATTTTATAAAAGGGCTTTAAAAGATTTTTCTCATTTGGTGGGAAATTGTAGTTTTTTTACTGATGAAAAAAGAGCGCCAAAAAATTCGCCCTTAGCTTTTATGTTTGTAGCGCTTACAAGAATTATCAATCTTTTAAACAATCTTAAAAATACTGAAGGAATTTTATATACAAAAGATGATTTAAACACGCTTTTAAATGAAGTTTTAAAAAACGGCACTCTAACTTATAAACAAACAAAAAAGCTTTTGGGCTTAAGTAATGATTATGAGTTTAAAGGAGAAAAAGGAACTTATTTTATTGAGTTTCAAAAATACAAAGAATTTGTAAAAGCCCTAGGTGAGCATAATTTAAGCCAAGATGATTTAAATGAAATAGCAAAAGATATTACCCTTATAAAAGATGAGATTAAACTTAAAAAGGCTTTAGCAAAATATGATTTAAATCAAAATCAAATTGATAGCTTAAGCAAATTGGAATTTAAAGACCATTTAAATATAAGTTTTAAAGCCTTAAAACTTATCACTCCTTTAATGCTTGAAGGTAAAAAATACGATGAAGCTTGCAATGAGCTTAATTTAAAAGTAGCAATTAATGAAGATAAAAAAGACTTTTTACCCGCATTTAATGAAACTTATTACAAAGATGAAGTAACTAATTCTGTGGTTTTAAGGGCGATTAAAGAATATAGAAAGGTCTTAAATGCCTTGCTTAAAAAATACGGTAAAGTGCATAAAATAAACATTGAATTAGCAAGAGAAGTAGGTAAAAATCACAGTCAAAGAGCTAAAATAGAAAAAGAGCAAAACGAAAACTACAAGGCCAAAAAAGACGCCGAACTTGAATGTGAGAAACTAGGCTTAAAAATAAATAGTAAAAATATTTTAAAATTAAGATTATTTAAAGAACAAAAAGAATTTTGTGTTTATAGTGGGGAAAAGATTAAAATTAGTGATTTGCAAGATGAAAAAATGCTTGAAATTGACCATATTTACCCTTATTCTAGAAGTTTTGATGATTCTTATATGAATAAAGTTTTAGTTTTTACCAAGCAAAATCAAGAAAAACTTAATAAAACCCCCTTTGAAACCTTTGGCAATGATAGAGTAAAATGGCAGAAAATTGAAGTTTTAGCAAAAAATTTACCTACTAAAAAGCAAAAAAGAATTTTAGATAAAAACTACAAAGACAAAGAGCAAAAAGACTTTAAAGATAGAAATCTAAACGATACTCGCTACATCGCAAGGCTTGTTTTAAACTATACTAAAGATTATTTAGATTTTTTACCTTTAAGTGATGATGAAAATACAAAATTAAACGACACACAAAAAGGCTCAAAAGTGCATGTAGAAGCAAAAAGCGGTATGCTAACATCCACTTTAAGACACACTTGGGGCTTTAGCACTAAGGATAGAAATAACCATCTTCATCATGCCATCGATGCAGCAATTATTGCTTATGCAAACAACTCTATCGTAAAGGCTTTTTCAGATTTTAAAAAAGAGCAAGAAAGCAACACTGCAGAACTTTATGCAAAAAAAATTAGTGAATTAGATTATAAAAACAAAAGGAAGTTTTTTGAGCCTTTTAGTGGTTTTAGGCAAAAGCTTTTAGATAAAATTGATGAAATTTTTGTCTCAAAACCTGAGAGAAAAAAGCCAAGTGGAGCTTTACATGAAGAAACATTTAGAAAAGAAGAAGAATTCTATCAATCATACGGCGGAAAAGAAGGAGTTTTAAAAGCCCTAGAGCTTGGTAAAATCCGCAAAGTAAATGGTAAAATCGTTAGCAATGGTGATATGTTTAGAGTGGATATTTTTAAACACAAAAAGACAAATAAATTTTATGCTGTGCCAATTTATACCATGGATTTTGCTTTAAAAGTATTACCAAATAAAGCCGTGGTGCAAGGTAAAGATAAAAAGTCAGGTCTTATAAAAGATTGGATTTTAATGGATGAAAATTATGAGTTTTGCTTTTCTTTATACAAAGATAGTTTGATTTTAATTCAAACTAAAGATATGCAAGAGCCAGAACTTGTTTATTATGAAAGGCTGGATAGCTCAAATGCTAGCCTAACTGTTTCAAAACACGATAATAAATTTGAAACGCTAAGCAAAAATCAAAAAATATTGTTTAAAAATGCAAATGAAAAAGAAGTAATCGCAAAAAGCATAGGAATTCAAAATCTAAAAGTATTTGAAAAATATATAGTTTCAGCACTTGGAGAAGTGACAAAGGCTGAGTTTAGACAAAGAGAAGATTTTAAAAAATGAGTTACGATGAAGCTTTTAAAACACTACTTATTAGCTCTAATGCCAAGCTAAATTTAGAGCTAAATCATCTTGTGATTAAGCAAGATGAAAATGTAGCAAAATTGTTTTTAAAAGATATAAACATCATCGTTTTAGAAAGCTTGCAAGCAAGCCTGAGTTCCGCACTTTTTAACGCTTTTGCAAAGCATAAAATCATCTTGCTAACCTGTGATGAAACTCATAGTATAAATGGTGTTTTTACTCCTTTTTTAGGGCATTTTCAAAGTGCAAAAATCGCAAAAGAGCAAATGAATGTAAGTGCTCAAAAAAAGGCTATTTTATGGCAAAAAATCATTAAAAACAAAATCCTAAATCAAGCCTTTGTTTTGAAAAAACACAATAAAATAGAGCAAAGCAATGAGCTTGTAAATTTGGCTAAAAAAGTAACCTTAAATGATAGTAAAAATATTGAAGCTGTTGCGGCGGTGTTGTATTTTAAAACTTTGTTTGGTGCTTCTTTTTCAAGAGATGAGCTTTGCTTTGAAAATTCTGCTTTAAATTATGGCTATGCAATCATTAGGGCTTGTATTATTAGAGCAGTTTGTATCAGTGGACTTTTGCCTTGGCTTGGCATAAAGCACAATAATATTTATAATTCTTTTGCGCTTTGTGATGATTTGATAGAAGTGTTTAGGGCTAGTGTTGATGATTGTGTTTTAGAACTTGTGGGTGAAAGTGAGTTTTTAAACAAAGATGACAAAAGAGCGTTGATTGGTCATTTACAAAGCAAAATCAATTTTGATGGGCAAAATTATCCTTTAAATAGAGCGATAAATCATTATGTGGCAAATTTTAAAAATGCTTTATTGTATGAAGATGAACTAAAGATAGTGAAATTTGATGATTGAAGATAAATTTATGCGTGTGCTTTTGATGTTTGATGTGCCAACTAAAAGTAAAAAAGAGCAAAAACTAGCAAGTAAATTTAGAAACAATCTTATAAAATTAGGTTATTTTATGCTGCAATTTAGCGTTTATATGCGTATTTGCAAGGGTTTAAGTTCCGCAAAAAGTTCTATTGAAAATGTAAAAAAGATTTTGCCACCTTATGGAAATGTAAGGGCTTTAATCATCACTGAAAAGCAGTTTGATAAAATGGAGCTTTTGCTTGGTGGCATAGTTTTTAACGAAAAAGTTAATAACGAAACTAATTTAACGCTTTTTGATATAGATAGTCATGGAGAATTTAAATACAAAAATTCAAATAATGAAGAAATTCAAATAAACAAAAAACAAGAAAAATATCACCAGCAAAATTTATTTGAATTTTAAAAGCGGTTTTAGAGGATTGTAACCCCGCAGAGTCCCGCAAACTCTTTATTTTAGTCCCTTTTTAAATTTCTTATGAGATTATAGCAATTTTTGCTATTTTTATTAAAAAAC
Organism: Campylobacter sp. BCW_6463; assembly: GCF_001762785.1. Taxonomy (NCBI): domain Bacteria; kingdom Pseudomonadati; phylum Campylobacterota; class Epsilonproteobacteria; order Campylobacterales; family Campylobacteraceae; genus Campylobacter; species Campylobacter sp. BCW_6463. The sequence continues at coordinate 71,350 of NZ_MJXL01000029.1, read as the reverse complement.
CCTGAAATTTTCATTATCTGGTAAATATCTATTTTACCATAAAGAAATTTAAAAAGGGACTAAAACCAACACTTTAGACTTTTTGGTTTTTGAAGAATTTTACCATAAAGAAATTTAAAAAGGGACTAAAACTAATGTGATATACACAAATACAACAGGAGGATTTTACCATAAAGAAATTTAAAAAGGGACTAAAAACCCTAGTGGATTGAAACTCCGCTAGGGCTAATTACTCCACTAAAAGGAGGTTGCAAATTTGAAATTTATTGAAATTTATGGTTGATTAAAATCGAAATAAAATTATTTAAATAATTTCAAGGCATAAAGATAATATCCACTAAACTTTCATTTTCTAACATTTCACATTCTTTTGGCACCACCATAAGGGCAGCTTTATTGTTAAGATTGTTTATAATCGCACTAGAGCCTTCTTTTTTACCTTCAAGATTAGCTAAAATGCGTCCATTTTCAAACTTTATGTTACAAGCGACAAATTCCAAATAAGGTGTTTTTTTCTTGTAGCTTCCTTGTAAGAAGGCTTTGCAAATATAGTCTTTAGGCTGAAGTAACCAAGAGTTTAAAATCTCTCTTGCGTAAAGATTAAACATTACCATAGCCGAGTAAGGAAAACCTGGTAAGGCGATAATGAATTTTTCATTAGCCTTGGCTATTTTGATATGTCTACCTGGTTTTATGTCGGCTTTATCGATGATGATTTCGTATTCTTTGACAGCTTTTTTCAAAAAGTCAAAATCCCCCATAGAAACTCCGCCAGTTGTAACTAAAATATCACAACTTTGCAAAGCACTTTCAAGGGTAGAAAAAGTGGCTTTTTCATCATCTTTTAAAAGAGGAAAAACCCTTGTATCACAATTTAAATTTTTAGCTAAATTAGCTATGGCGATATGATTTGAAGAGCGGATTTGAGCGGGATTTTCTAAGGCTTCTCCTAGATCTTTGATCTCACTTCCACTACTTAAAACTCCTACAATAGGCTTTATAAACACACTAATGTGAAAAAATCCAAGTTCAGCCAAAAGAGCTATTTCGCTATAATTTAACCTTGTGCCTTTTTTGAGTAAAATTTCATCTTTTTTATAGTTTTCTCCTACCGCACGCACGGCAAAAGTTTGGGGAACTTTTTTTTCTATAAAAAGAGTATCATTTTCTACGCGTACATTTTCAACAGGGACTAAAGTATCGCTTCCTTCGCTCATGAGTGAGCCTGTAAAGGTTTTTACACAAGTACCATTTTGCACGCTAAATTGTGGCATAGTGCCCGCAGGTGTGAGGCCTAAAATTTTTAAAGTTTTATTTTGATCTTCAAATTTGATCGCATAACCATCCATAGCCGAAGTTGGAAATTCAGGCTGATTTTTAGGGGCTTTTATGTCTTGAGCTAAAATGCGTCCTAAACACTCTGTAAGAGCTATTTTTTCAATCTTTTCATAGGTTTTGATATGAGAATGTAAAATTTTTAAACTTTCTTCATAAGACATTAACATTTTTTATCCTTTTAAAAGTCCTGCACCGCAAAGTTTGGTTGATCTTTCTTTGGCATAAATTCTTTCTTTGTTTATCACATCATACTTCCAAATAGGTGCACTCGCTTTAAAATCTTCAACAAATTCATTAAGAAGTTTAAGTCCTAATTTTCTTTGTTTGCTTAAAATTCCTGCAAAATAAGAGCTTTCATGAACCGCCACATCGCCTATAGAGTGAGCAAAAAGCAAGCTAATACCATCAAAATCTACTCTTTTTTGCCACTCATTAAACCATTTTTTTAAAAGCGGTTCATAAATATCAAAACTAAGTGCCTCAATGCCTTCTTCTTCACGCACAATACCACAAAAAGTCAGTAAAGCACCGCAGTTTTTATCCTTGGCAAATTCATACCATTGGCTATAAATTTTAGGAATATCTAAAGAACCTTGATAAAGTGTAAAATGTTTCATTTAACCCCCACAAACTGGCGGTAAAAGTGCTATTTTATCACCATCTTTTAACTTAGTGTTTTCATCAAAAATGATTTCATCGTTTAAAGATACGGCACAAAGTTCTAGCCATTCTTTTAAACTCTCATCTTTTTGCAAAATTTCTTTTAATTCTTTTAAATTTTTTACCTCAAGTTCTAAATTTTCTTTATTTATGGGGCCTAAAAATTCCACTTTTACCATTTTATTCCTTTACTTCTAAATTTCCCATCATTCCTAAATCTTCATGTTCTAAAATATGACAATGATACATTCTAAGCCCTTTAAAATCTTGTTTCATTCTAAGTCTTAACTCTTCATTAGGACGCACATTTATAGTATCTCTTAAGGCTCTAAATTCGGATTTTTGAACTTTGCCATTGAGTTTTGATGAGATGAGTTCAAATTGCGTGCCATGTATATGGAAAGGATGATCCATGTGAGATTTATTTATCACTATCCAGTCTTCAACTACTCCAAGTTTGGAGCTTAAATCAATGCGTTTTAAATCATAGCTTTTGCCATTGATTAAAAACATAGACGCAAGAGCGATTTTTAATTCGCTTTCACTTTTTCCCATCATACCATGCATTTGCATATGATCTTCACTCATGATTATTTCTTTAAATTCCTTAGGTTCTTCTGAAGGTTTGAAAATTTTTAATTTTTTTGGAAGTTTTACATTTTCTTTTTTTAGGTTAATATTGGCTAGAAATAGGGTATTAGGTTCTTCTTTTACCATCATTTTATCCCTATCATAATAAGCACTTTCTAGCTTAAATTCCCCATCTTTTGGAGCGTCGATTAAAACTTCTACACGAGAAGCAGGACTTAAGAAAAGTTCTTCTTTATAAATAGCTTTTTCTATAAGTCCACCATCAGTACCAACAAGTATAAACTTAGCTCCTTGTATGCGTAAATTTAAATATCTTGCTGCAGTAGCATTATAAATGCGTATGCGTTCGTTTGTGGCGAGTTTGATTTTAGGTTTAAATTGTCCATTAATGAGTACAAATTCTCCTTCTCTACCATTTAGCCAATCATTTAGGTTATTGTTTGGAATTTGAGCGTTTTCATCAAGACGCAAATCGCTAATCATCAAATCTTTTTCTTTTAAATGACTTAAAGCATCTTTTTTTGCTTTGATCACAAAAGCCCCTGCTAAACCCATAAAAACTTGTTTAGAAGCCGTATAATGAGGATGTGGATGATACCAGTAAGTTCCTGCGCTATCTTGAGGAATTTCAAAACGATATATTCTTTCTTCTCCTGCTAAGATAGGATCATGTGGGCTTCCATCTTGATCAGGTGGCACAGGAACGCCATGCCAATGTATAGTTGTAGCTTCTTTGAGTTTGTTTTTGACTAAAATTTCAAGTTTATCTCCTTCAAAAACTTCTATTTTTGGAGCAGGCACGAGGCCATTGTAAGTATAAAATAAGGTTTTTTTACCTTTGATAAGCTCTATATGATTTTCTTTGATTTCTAGGGTAGCACGAAAAATATTTTTTTCTTTACTTTCATTTTTGAGTAAAGGCAAGGCTTTTAAAATTTCTCCTTGGGGGAATTGTTTTGGATCTAAAAGCTTTAAATTTTTTGGAGCAAAGTTTATAAAAGAAGTATCTAAGTCATGATTTATAGAATGATTTTTATGCATGGAGTGTATATCGTGCATAGGATTTGCATAGGCTACACCCATACTTGCTAGAGTGAGTGCATTAAATTTTAAAAAATTTCTTCTATTCATTAGTTTTTCCTTTTGCTTGATTTTTTATATTATAGTCATTATTTTTTTAGTTTTAGTAAATATTTATTTTGAAAATTTGGTTTAATTTTGTTATGATTTTAGCAATTTAATCAAGGAAAAATAATGTTTTATGAAAAAATTCAAACTCCAGCTTATATTTTAGAAGAAGATAAATTAAGAAAAAATTGTGAGCTTTTAGCAAGTGTTGGTGAAAAAAGTGGTGCTAAAGTGCTTTTAGCTTTAAAAGGTTTTGCTTTTTCAGGAGCGATGAAAATTGTCGGAGAATACCTAAAAGGTTGCACTTGTAGCGGACTTTGGGAAGCAAAATTTGCTAAAGAATACATGGATAAAGAAATTCATACTTATTCGCCTGCTTTTAAAGAAGATGAAATAGGTGAAATAGCCAGTTTATCTCATCACATAGTGTTTAATTCTTTAGCTCAATTTCATAAATTTCAAAGCAAAACACAAAAAAATTCCTTAGGTCTTCGTTGTAATGTTGAATTTTCTCTAGCCCCAAAAGAACTTTACAATCCTTGTGGAAGATACTCAAGACTTGGAATTCGTGCTAAAGATTTTGAAAATGTGGATTTAAATGCTATAGAAGGACTTCATTTTCACGCACTTTGTGAAGAAAGTGCTGATGCTCTAGAAGCTGTTTTAAAGGCTTTTGAAGAGAAATTTGGTAAATGGATAGGGCAAATGAAATGGGTGAATTTTGGAGGAGGACATCACATCACTAAAAAAGGCTATGATGTTGAAAAACTTATTGCTTTGTGTAAAAATTTCAGTGATAAATACGGTGTGCAAGTTTATCTTGAACCAGGCGAAGCGGTGGGTTGGCAAACAGGAAATTTGGTGGCTAGTGTAGTAGATATCATAGAAAATGAAAAACAAATTGCCATTTTAGATACTTCAAGCGAAGCACATATGCCAGATACTATCATCATGCCTTATACAAGTGAAGTTTTAAATGCTAGAATTTTAGCCACAAGAGAAAATGAAAAAATTTCAGACTTAAAAGAAAGCGAATTTTCCTATTTGCTTACTGGAAATACTTGTTTAGCGGGCGATGTAATGGGAGAATACGCCTTTGATAAAAAGCTTAAAATCGGCGATAAAATTGTTTTTTTAGATCAAATTCATTACACCATTGTGAAAAACACAACTTTTAATGGTATAAGACTTCCAAATCTCATGCTTTTAAATGTAAAAAATGAACTTCAAATGATAAGAGAATTTTCTTATAAGGATTATTCTTTAAGAAATTAGTATTATTTATAATTTGCATAAAATGTTAATTTTATTTGGAAGAGAATCAAAGATATAAATTTTATGCAAAGTATTTTATTTTTTCAAATATAAAATCAACTCAAATATCTAATTTTCAATATTTTGGTATGATTTTTTAATATTTTAAATCCTTGTGGAATTTTATTGAAATTCAGTGATTTTTAAATCAAATAGTATTAAGATAAATCGATTTAAAAATCGGCTTTAAAATGAATATTAGGTATATTTTGCATAATATTCATTCAAGCAAAATTTAAAGCTATTTTTGAAAATTTTGAATGCATGGGGGCTTTAATGGATTTGGAAAAATTAAGATTAGCTAGAAGTCTTTATTATCAATGTCTAGGAGAGCTTTTTGTTTTTTCATTTTCTGAAGAAAGATTGTCAAAATTACAAGAGTATTTAAAGACAATGCAAGAATGTTTATTTGATGAAAATTTAAAATCAAATTTTGATATCTTGCTTAAGCATTTAGATGATGAAAATTCTATACAAGCATTTTTTAAAGAATATGATTTGCTTTTTTTAAGTCTTAAAAATAGCATCCCAACGACTTTTTCTTACATAGAAGAAGGTTTTGAAAATTCAAATCCTTTACTTTGCGTGCGTCAAATTTTAGTCAAAAGTAAAATAAGACGCAATGAAAAATTTTTTAAAGAAAGTGAAGATAGTGTTGGATTTTGTTTATTGTTAATGAGTGAATTTTTAAGGCAAAATGAAGATGATTTAGCCAAAGAGCTTTTTGAAAAAGTGATCAATAAAAGCATTGATGAGTTTTTAGGCGATGTTTTCATGAATAAAAATGCGAATTTATATAAGGAAATTGCAAGTATTGCATCGGCTTTTATGGAATTTGAAAGACTTTGCTTTGAAGTGGAAAAACCTGCAAAAATAAATTCTAAAAAAGTGCAAAACGATCTATCGCGTTCAGAATTTTTAAGAAGAGAAGCAAATAAACAAAGGAGGACTCGTGAAAAATCGCAGGGAATTTCTTAAAAAATCCGCTTTTGCCTTAGGGGCTGCTGGAGTGCTTGGTAGCACAACTTTAGCTCTAGCTAAAGATGAAGAAAGAAAAGATTTGGTTAAAGGTAAAAGTAAGAAAAAAGAAGTGCTTTTTCAAAGAAGTGCTAATTGGGAAAATTATTATATAAAGGCTGAGTAATGTCAAGTGTAGGTGAAAATATCAAGCTTACGCGTCGTTCTTTTCTTAAAATGGCAGCACTTTCAAGCCTAGCAACACCGTTGCTTGCTAGAAGTGAAACTTTAAGAGAAGCGAGTGCTGATGAGCTTAAAGAAGCTTATGAAGGTAGTAAAAAAGTAAAAACAGTTTGTACAGCCTGTTCTGTAGGCTGTGGGATTATTGCAGAAGTGCAAAATGGTGTTTGGGTGCGTCAAGAAATCGCTCAAGATCATCCTGTGAGTTCAGGTGGACATTGCTGCAAGGGATCTGATATGATCGATATGGTGCGTTCACATGTGCGTTTAAAATATCCTATGAAAAAAGAAAATGGAGAATGGAAACGCATAAGTTATGAGCAAGCTTTAAGTGAGATCGGAGAAAAACTAGCTGCTTATCGTAAAGAAAATCCTGAAAGTGTTATGTTTTTAGGTTCTGCAAAACTTAATAATGAACAAGCTTATTATATAAGAAAATTTGCAGCATTTTTTGGAACGAACAATGTAGATCATCAAGCTAGAATTTGACACAGCGCAACAGTCGCCGGTGTGGCGAATACATTTGGTTATGGCGCTATGACAAACCATCTTGGAGACATCCAAAGAAGTAAATGTATCATTATCATTGGAGCAAATCCAGCAGTAAATCACCCTGTGGGTTTTAGACATTTCTTAAAAGCAAAAGAAAAAGGTGCAAAGCTTATCGTTGTAGATCCTAGATTTACAAAAAGTGCAGCAAAAGCGGATATTTATGCAAGAATTCGTCCAGGAACTGACATTGCTTTCATGTATGGAATGCTAAAAATCATCTTTGATGAAGGTTTAGAAGATACAAAATATCTTGATGAAAGAGTTTTTGGAATTGATAAAATTCGCGAAGAAGCAGCAAAATGGACAGCCGAAGAAGTAGAAAATGTTACGGGAATTTCTAAAGAACTTTTGGTGCAAATCACTCACGAAGTAGCTAAAAACAAACCAACTACGCTTATTTGGGCTATGGGTTTAACTCAACATACTGTAGGAACTTCAAATACACGTTTAGCACCTATTGTGCAAATGGTACTTGGAAATATAGGTAAATTTGGTGGCGGAGTTAATATCTTACGCGGACACGATAATGTTCAAGGTGCTTCGGATATGGCTTGTTTGAGTGAAAATTTACCTGGTTATTATCCTTTAAATGAAGCGACTTGGAGATACTATGCCAAAATTTGGGGTGTGGATTATGAATGGCTTTTAGGAAATTTTGTAAGTAAAGATTGGATGCATAAAACCGGACTTTCACTTGCTAGATGGTGGGCAGCAGCTTTAAATGGAAAAGATGGAAATGATGCTATCGATAATGCAGGAACGCCTTTAAAAGCTTTAGTAGTTATGGGAAATGGTATCACTTCAACCGCACAACAAGTAAAAGTTAAAGAAGGTTTGGAAGCTTTAGAGCTTTTAGTTTTGGCTGATCCTTTTGTAAATGAAGCAGGGATTATCGCAGAAAGAAAAGATGGGATTTATCTTTTACCTGCAGCAACACAGTTTGAAACAAGCGGAAGTGTAACAGCTACAAATCGTAGTGGACAATGGAGATTTAAGGTTGTAGATCCACTTTATGAAAGCATGGAAGATCAAGAAATTTTATTTGAGCTTTCTAAAAAATTAGGTTTTTATGAAGACTTTACCAAGACTTTACGCGATGAAAAAGGTGAGATCGTTTGGCCTGAAAATGCAACAAGAGAAATTGCAAAAGCAGTTAGAAGTATAGGGCTTAATGGTTGGAGTCCTGAAAGGCTTAAAAAACATACTTTATACTGGGATAAATTTGATGAGGTAACTTTAGAAGGAAAAGACGAAGTTGCTGGCGAGTATTACGGGCTTCCTTGGCCTTGTTGGAGTGATAAGCATCCAGGTTCTCCTGTGCTTTATAATACCGACATTGAAGTAGCAAAAGGTGGTATGGGCTTTAGAAACAATTTTGGACTTGAGTATGAAGGAGAGAGTTTACTTGCTAAAAATGCGCCTTTAAATTCGCCTATTGATACAGGTTATCCACAAATTACTAAAGATAATATAGAAAAAGTTTTAGGCATTACTTTAAGTGCTCAAGAAAAAGAAAAAATGGGATCAACTTGGTCTTATGATGATAGCAATATCATAGCAACTAAATGTATAGAAAAAGGCATAGTTCCTTATGGAAATGCTAAAGCTAGAGCTGTAGTTTGGACTTTTAAAGATAAAATTCCACTCCACCGTGAGCCTTTACATTCTCCAAGAAACGATTTGGTGCAAAAATATCCAAGTTTTGAAGATCAAAAAGCGCTTTACCGCGTGGATACTAAATTTGTTTCTGTGCAACAAGCTAAGGATTATTCTAAAGAATTCCCGCTTAATCTTGTTACCGCAAGACTTGTGAATTTAAATGGTGCAGGTATGGAAAATAGAGCGTCTATGTATCTAACGCGTTTAACACCTGAAATGTTTTGTGAGATCAATCCTGAATTAGCAAAAGAGCAAGACATTAAAGCAGGAGATATGATTTGGGTGCATTCTCCAGAAGGCACTAAAATTCATGTAAGAGCGAAGGTTAATCCAGGTGTAGCAAAAGATATGATTTTCTTGCCTTTCCATTTTACAGGAGTTATGCAAGGCGTGGATTTAACGCACAATTTCCCAGAAGGAACTAAGCCTTATGCAAGCGGAGAAAGTGCTAACACGGTAACAAATTATGGTTATGATATCATGTGTCAGATTCCAGAGACTAAAGGTGGGCTTTGTAGAATCAGTAAGGATGGAAAATGAGTAAGGTAAATTTTGCAAATTTGGAAAAAGAACGCTTGAAATTCTTTTGTGATAATGAGCGTTGTATTGATTGTAATGGTTGTGCGGTAGCTTGTGATGAAGCACATGAGCTTCCTATTCATATTCGCCGCCGCCGTGTAATTACTTTAAATGAAGGAATTCAAGGAAAAGAAGTTTCAACTTCTATTTCTTGTATGCATTGTGATGATGCTCCTTGTTCTATCGTTTGTCCTGTGGATTGTTTTTACATCCGTGCTGATGGTATTGTTTTGCACGATAAAGAAATTTGCATAGGTTGTGGATATTGTCTTTATGCTTGTCCTTTTGGTGCACCACAATTTCCAAAAGATAGTGTTTTTGGAAATAAAGGCATTATGGATAAATGTACTATGTGTGCAGGTGGCCCTGAAGCAACGAATTCAGAAAAAGAAAGAGAACTTTATGGTCAAAATCGTATCGCAGAAGGAAAAGTTCCTGTATGTGCTGCGATGTGTTCGACAAAAGCACTTTTAGTAGGTGAAAGTTCTAAAATAGAAGAGATTTATCATAATAGACTTATGAATAGAAATTATGGCATTCCAAATCCTTCAGAAAGTTTGGAGTGGAAGATTGCTTACACAGGAAAGGAACGCTTATGAGAAAAGTATTTGTAACGCTTTTGTTAAGCGTGGTAAGTTTATTTGCTTATGGTAGCGAGAGAATGGGACAAGATACTCAAATTTGGGATTTTCATCGTATTACAAATATCCCAAATTATGATACTTTTGGCAAACTTTGGACAACTTTGCAAGGTGAATATATAGCTACTATAGCTTTAATCGCTATTATTGCGGTATTGTCTGCATTTGCTTTGCATTATATGGTTATAGGACCTAAGCAATTTTCACACGATGGAAAGAAAATTTATGCTTTTACATTATTTGAAAGACTTTTTCATTTTATCGCGGCAATTTCTTGGGTGATTTTAGTGCCAACTGGTTTTGTGATGATGTTTGGGGCGACTTTTGGAGGTGGACTTTTTGTAAGAGTTTGTAAAAATTTACATGCTTTTGCAACGGTTTTATTTATCATCTCTATAATCCCTATGTTTTTATGGTGGATTAAAAGAATGCTTCCTGCAAGTTATGATATCAGATGGATGATGATAGTAGGTGGTTATTTAAGCAAAGTAAAACGTCCTGTACCTGCAGGTAAGTTTAATTTTGGTCAAAAATCTTGGTATTATATAGCTGTATTTGGTGGATTTTTGATGATAATTACAGGTGGATTTATGTATTTTCTTGATTTTAATTCCACGGCAATTCAAGGTCTTTTTGGTTTAACTCAAATTGAACTTTTAAGAATTTCAGCTATAGTGCATAATTTCTTGGGTATAGTGTGTGCAGTGTTTTTTGGCGTGCATATTTATATGGCAGTATTTGCAATCAAAGGCAGTATCCATTCTATGATTAGTGGTTATAAAGAAGAAGAAGAGGTTTATATTTTACATTCTTATTGGTATAAAGAATTAAGCAATAAAAAGCAAATTGAACCTAGTTTTTCTTATGATCCTAATGTGAAAATTTAATTTTTTATCAATCTCTCTTAGTTTAAGAGAGATTTTTAAATTTAAATATTTATAAAATTCTTATACTTAAATTCGATATTTTATATTAAGGACTTTTTTTCATTAATAAAATAAGTTTAATTAAATTAGATTTTTATTTTGGGGTGAGATTTGATCTAGGCTAAACTCTCTACCAAAGCCTAGTAAGAATTTGTGTTTAAAGATTGACTAAGTAAGGTTTTAACATATTTTATTGTTTGATTAAATTAGCTATAAGAATAAGAACAATTAAAGCAATTATAAATATTGTTCTTTAATCATTCTAATCTCCATAAACACTAGGTTTTTTAAACTTTAGCATTTTTTATCTTTTTTTATTAAGGAATATTATTAATTTTTAAGATGTTTTTAAATTTAGTCAAAGTAAAAGTGATTAAAAATATTTTAAAATAAATTTATTTCTAATTTAATTTCTTAAAAACATTTACATTTTAATCTACACTGCGTAGTAAAAAAGCGTGTTTGTTATATCTCTTTTAATCCTATGCACGGCAGAGATTGCCGTACTATATAGGTTAAAACTTTTAAATTCTTGTGTTTTAACAAGAATTTCGTTGTAAAGAATTCTCAAAAAGTTTAAGATTAAAATTTATACTTAAGTCCTACTTGACCACTTAAGTAAGTTTCATTTTTATTATCTACTTTACCTGCTAGTATTTGTTTAGCACCAAAGCCAAGATTTATACTGAGTTGATTTGTAAAATCTACATTACCCCCTACGATAATTTGTCCGTATGTTTTTTTCTTGTTGTTAGCTTCTACGCTAGTAAAGAAAGCATTATTTACAGCTAGGTTAGCTGTGTAATCATCACCACTATTGATAACAAATTGTTCTATTTTTGGAGTTACAAAAATATAAGAGTTTTCATTCATATATTTTCTAAATTCAGCACCCATTTCAACACTTACAGAATTGTTTTTCATAGAATCAATATCTTTAGCAATAGCACCATTTTCTGTATGAGATGGAGTATAACTAAAATAATAATTTATCCCTGCAAAAGGTTTAATAAATAAAGTATTATCACTAAAGTCAAACACACGACCTACATTAGCACTAAATCCTAAGAATTTGCTTGTATAATCTGAGTTATATGCACCATCTGTTTGAATATTGTCTTGTTTAGTTGGAGAAACTTGAGCATAAGCTTTAAGATTAAGTTCCCATTGTGGAGCTATATTGATAGTAGAATACATACCTAATTGGAAGTTATCGCTTTTTTGTTCTAAATTATTGTCTTTGATTTTAGCATTTGCATAAGTAAAATAAGCACCCCATAAAACATTATCATTAGCTTGTTTATCTACCCCTACGGTAGCACCATACATTGCACCACTATCTCCATCGATAATGTTAGCACCACCAAAAGCATTAGCCCAAATACTATTGGTATATTCATTTACATAGCTTGGTCTCATATCACTATCTAAAGCAGCAAATTTAAGGCCATTCATTTTAGAAGCATAAGTTCCAAAAGGATTGTTTAGCATTGCTACACGAGAACCTATAGAAACATCATTAGAAATATTCATAGTGGTATTTACTGCACTAGAAGCTGAATTGAGATTGGATACAGATTTACCTGTATTGTCTGTGTCTTTTTTGATTTGTAGGGCTAGTTTTACACCGCTAAAACTTTTTAAATCTAGTCCTAAACCTTGATCTACAAGTTTGTCTGCGATTTCTCTAAGATTAAGTACAGCATTATATTCAGCACTTCCTTCTTTAAGGTTGTATAATTTTACTACTTCTTTGTCTAAGTTTGGATTGTTTTCGCCTTTTTGTATTATTTCATTTAATTTATTTTTTTGGTCTTCAAGCTGTTTTTTTATTTGTTCATTATCATTAAATTGTTTTATTAGTTTTTCTAGCATTTTTAAGTCAATTTTTAATTGAGTTAGAGTATTTTTTAAATGCTCAGTTGCTGTTCCATTTGCTACCAAGCATTTGCTAGATCCGCAATTTACTTCTTTTAAATTGTAATCTACTAATTCCATATCCAGCAAATTTTTATCAAGTGTTATACTTTGAAAGGTGTCTTGATTTTTATCTATATCGATATAATCACTTGCAAATTTGCCATATGAAGCTTCAGCTGTATTTGATGTGCTTATATCCTTATTAAATCCTTGTGCTTGGATTAAAAGTGTGTTTTTAGCAAGCAAATCTCTAAAAGATGTACCATTTACGCTAAATTTAGAATTAGTGATATTCGCATTATTAGCAACTTTTATAGAATAATTTTGCACTGCATAAGGATTGCCAAATTCAAAAAAGGTTTTGTCTGCATTTAAATTTCCATTTACGACAAGGTTATTTCCATATACAGATACTCTTGAGCCTTTTTGTGTATCATCTTCTACTAAATTAGTTCCGCTAAGGCTTAAATCTCCATTGAACACCGAGCCGCTTTGATTGACATATAAATTCATATCTTTAAGTATGGTTTCTTTAGCATTTACATAAAGATTTGCAATGTAAGAACTTTCCATACCAACATTTTCGATATTTAAAGTATTTTTATCACCCAAATCAAAGACATACTTAAATTCATCAGTATCGATATCTTTATCATCTGGATTTAAAAAGCTTTCATCATCAAATCTAGGAATGTTTGATTTTATGGTTAAATCATTGCCTTTTAAACTATCTCTATTTATTAAAACTACATCTTGCCCTTTAACTTCAAAATAATCTTGCAGATTTTTTCCGCTAATCCCATCTAGTTCTATTTCAGTTGGTGTTGTCTGAGTTTCAACTAAGGTATTTTTAGAATTTAAATCTACTGCCATTACATTGCTACAAAGTGCAGCACCTAAGCCAAAACCCACTAAAACTTTACTCGCCGAAAACGAAAGCTTCATAAATTCTCCTTATACAAAAAATAAAAAAACCATTATACCCCCCCCCATAAAAAAGAGCTTAAGAAGTAATTTTATAAAGAGAAAATTTTATTTTTGTTTTTAAATTTCAAATTGTTAGTATATTTTCACTTGAAGAGTTTAAAGAGTAAATTTATGTTTTTTTGATATAAAATGCTTTAAAATTCTTAAAAATTATAAATTAAATCCCTATTTTTTTATCAGTATTACTTTTAATTATGTTTTTTTGATATAATTAAATTTTTAAAATAACGCGAAAAGAGAAAGCTTATGGAACCCTTATTTACAACTCAAATTTTAAAATATAAAGGTGATGAATCTTTTACATGCGATGATACTTTAGTGCGTGAAATTAAGCTTGAAATTTTTATTAATGATGAAAGAGTAGGTGCTTTAATGGCAACTCCTGTAGATGAACAGGCATTAGCAATAGGGTATTTAATGAGCGAAAATATCATTGCGAAAGTAAGCGATATTGAGAACATAGAAACAAAAGATGATGGTATGAGTGTGCATATCAAAGCAAAGATTGATAAAGAAAATTTAGCAAAGCTTAATGCTGAAGGTGTAGTTATAAGTGGTTGTGGTAGAGCACATACTGCAAATATCGATTTAGAAGCCATTGAAGCAAGTAAAATTAGTTCTGATGTAAAATTTAGCAAAGATGAAATTTTAAAACAAATGAGTACTTTTTATACTCAATGTGAGCTTTATGAGAAAACAGGCTGTGTACATACGGCTAAGCTTTTTGTAAATGAGAAAACTTTTTTTATAGGTGAAGATATAGCTCAACATAATACCATAGATAAAGCTTTAGGAAAAGCACGTTTAGCTGGGGTTGATTTAAGTCAATGTTTTTTAATGGTTAGTGGAAGGCTAAGTTCTGAAATGGTAGCTAAAGCAGTTATGCATAAAATTCCAGTCCTTGTTTCACGCACGGCTCCTACTTGTTTAGGAGTTATGATAGCAAGAAAATTTGATTTAACGCTTTGTGGTTTTGCTAGAGAAAATAAGATTAATATTTATAGTGGAGAATTTAGAATTCATGGATAAAAACCAAGAAAAAGAAATCATCTCATACATGAGAGAATTGTTAAATAGTAATGAAAAATTAGATTGTGGTACGGCTTTTAAAATTGCAAAGAAATTTAATGTAAATATAGAAAAAATCGGACAATTAGCCGATGAAAATCACATGAGAATTGATAATTGCGAGTTGGGGCAATTTGGATATTTAGATTTTGAAAAAGCAAAGATTGAAGTGCTTAAAAAAATAGAACCTAGTTTAGATGAAAAGCGTAGAATTTTTTGTAAAGATGCAAGAGATATTGCTAAAGAAGGTTGTGGACTTAAAAGTATGCGTTCAGCTTTAAAAGCTTATAAGGTTGATGTAAAGTATTGTCAACTTGGTTGTTTTAAAGAAAAAAAAGGTAAGCAATTTATAGTAAGAACAAAAACTTGGATTGAAAATGCGGATGGAGATTTGCTTTTTGGACGAGGAAAAACAGAACTTTTAGAGCTTATCGGACAAACAGGTAGTTTATTGCATGCTTCTAAACTTATGGGGATTAATTATAAAAAAGCTTGGATGCATTTACAAACCTTACAAAAAAATTCTCAAGAAATTTTAGTTAGCACACGACAAGGACGCTCTAAAGAATCAGGAACAAAACTTACTCCTAGAGCTTTGGAATTAATGGAAAATTACTCTATTTTGCAAAAGGACATAGAAGAATACGCTAATAAACGTTTTAAAGAATTGTTTTTAAAAGGAAAAAAATAAATCTTCTATCAAAAAATACTAATACATAATATTTTTATAATTAATTAATATTATTTTTTAAAAAAATATGTTAAAATTAGAAACTAAATTTTTTTAGGAGTTGTAAGATGTTTAAATCTTTAAATATAGGTTTAAAACTTATTTTTTCTGTGGCAACTGTTGTTGTTATTGGACTTGTTATTTTAATTTCATTAATCACAAAACAAGTAAGTCAAAATATTACCAAAAATA
Source organism: Campylobacter sp. BCW_6463 (assembly GCF_001762785.1). Classification (NCBI taxonomy): domain Bacteria; kingdom Pseudomonadati; phylum Campylobacterota; class Epsilonproteobacteria; order Campylobacterales; family Campylobacteraceae; genus Campylobacter; species Campylobacter sp. BCW_6463. Next base: position 55,868 of record NZ_MJXL01000029.1, on the reverse strand, counting down.
CAGAAGATATTCTTGCTTCTATCACGAAAGAATATGCTACCCAAACTCAAGGAATTTTTGGGGAAATGATCGCTTTAAATAAAAGTATTTCAGGTACTTTAACAGAAATGTTTAGATCAACCTCCAAAGAAGATTTAGATATAGATAATATAACAAATATTATAACCAATACTTTTGATAATAGCGCTTATTCTAATTTTACTTATTTGTATCTTATCGATCCGCCAGAATACTTTAAAGAAGAGAGTAAATTTTTCAATACTCAAAGTGGAAAATTTGTCATGCTTTACGCCGATGAAGAAAAGGATAATAAAGGCGGAATAAAAGCAATACAAGCTAGTGATGAAATAGCTAATTTGCAAGTTGTGCAAGATATATTAAAAAAAGCAAAATATGGGGAAAATAAAGTATATATAGGCCGTCCTATTAAAATGAATTTAGAAGGTCAAAATTTTGATGCTGTAAATATTGCTATGCCTATATTTGACCGAAAAAATCAAGTTGTAGGTGTTATCGGTATGACTTTGGATTTTTCGGCTATTGCTACTTATCTTTTAGACCCTAAGAGCCAAAAATATAATGGAGAATTAAGAATTCTTTTAAATTCAGATGGTCTTGTTGCAATTCATCCTAATAAAAATTTGGTTTTAAAAAATTTAAAAGATGTCAATCCTAACAAAGGTGCACAAGAGACTTATAAGGCTATGAGTGAAGGAAAAAATGGAGTTTTTAACTATATAGCTTTTGATGGTGATGATTCCTATGCTGCGATTAATAGTTTTAAAGTGCAAGATAGTTCTTGGACGGTTTTGGTAACTGCTCCTAAATATTCAGTTTTTGAACCTTTGAAAAAATTACAATTAATTATTATTAGCGCATCTTTTATTTTTATTTTTGTTGTTTTAGGAGTGGTTTATTATTGCGTAAGAAAAATTGTCGCATCTAGATTGCCTGTGATTCTTAGTTCTTTAGAATCATTTTTCCGTTTTTTAAACCATGAAAAAATTGAACCTAAGGCTATTGAAATTCGTGCCAATGATGAGCTAGGGGCAATGGGTAGAATCATAAATGAAAATATTGAAAAGATTCAAATATCTTTAGAACAAGATCAAAATGCTGTAGATGAATCAGTGCAAACTGCTAGAGAAATCGAAAAAGGTAATTTAACTGCAAGAATTACTAAAAATCCTATAAACCCTCAATTAGTAGAACTTAAAAATGTTCTTAATAGAATGCTTGATGTTTTGCAAAGTAAAATTGGTTCTAATATGAATGAAATTAATAGAGTTTTTGATAGTTATAAAGCGCTTGATTTTAGCACAGAGGTGCTTGATGCTAAAGGCGAAGTTGAGATTACAACTAATATTTTAGGTAAAGAAATTAAAAAGATGCTTGTAGCTTCTTCAAATTTTGCTAAAGATTTAGCCAATCAGTCAGAAGAGTTAAAAAATTCTATGCAAAAACTTGCTGATGGCTCTAATGCACAAGCGAGTTCTTTAGAACAATCGGCTGCAGCTGTAGAGGAGATTAATTCTTCTATGCAAAATGTAAGTGGAAAAACAGTTGAGGTTGCTTCGCAAGCTGATGATATAAAAAATATTGTCAATGTGATTAAAGATATCGCTGAGCAAACGAATCTTCTTGCTTTAAATGCAGCTATTGAAGCTGCACGTGCTGGAGAACATGGGCGTGGTTTTGCAGTTGTTGCAGATGAGGTAAGACAGCTTGCGGAAAGAACAGGAAAATCCTTATCTGAAATAGAGGCAAATATTAATATACTTGTTCAAAGCGTAAATGAAGTAGCAGAATCTGTAAAAGAACAAACAGCAGGAATCACACAGATTAACGATGCTATAGCACAACTTGAAACTGTAACTAAGGAAAATGTCGAAGTTGCAAATGTTACCAATAATATAACAAATGAAGTCAATCAAATTGCTGCGGCAATTCTTGAAGATGTGAATAAAAAAAGATTTTAAAAAAGCTCATTTTGAGCTTTTGAATTTTTTCCATATTGTTTAAAATTTTTAAACACAAAACAAGTAATAAAATAATATTATTTTTCAAAGCTAATATCAAGGAAAAATAATGAAAATTGATTGTCGCAATCTTTCTTGTCCTCAGCCTATAGTTGAAACAAAAAACGCTCTTGAAAAACTTCAAGAAAATGAAATTTTAGAAATTGTTTTAAATTCTATTATTTCAAAAAATAATGTTGTAAAATTTCTTAACTCTTTAAATTTAAATCCTATTATAGATGAAAATGCACAAGAGTTTTGCATCAAAGTGCAAAAAAAGAATTTTAATTCTAGTGAAGTAAATATTCACGATTATAATGTTTTATTTTTAAAAACCGACAAAGTGGGTGAGGGTGAATTGGGACAAAATTTACTTGTAGGATTTTTAAGTACCTTAAAAAATTTAGATCATGCTCCAAGTAAAATTCTTTGCGTAAATGAAAGTGTTTTAATCAATGTTGATGAAAATCATAAAGCACATTTAGCTATGAAAGAACTTGAAAATTTAGGTATTGAGATCATAAGTTGCGGAGCTTGTTTGGAATTTTTTAATAAAAGCAAAGAACTTAAAATAGGAAATATAGGCAATGCTTATGAAATTTTAAACGAGCTTTTTGGTAAAGCAAAGATTATTACTTTGTAAAGGAAAAACACTGCAATATAAAAATCAAAATTTAACGCATTTTGTTAAAGCAGCAGGCTGAGCAGCGAAATTAAGCCCGGGTGGTCTTAAAACAATTTTAAATTTCATGCAAAAAACCCCTGCCTTACTTAGCGATATTGGAAATAATGAAGATGCAAGTGTATATCAAATCAGCCGCGATTTAGCTTTGGTGCAAACGCTTGATTTTATCACTCCTATAGTAGATAGTGCTTATCATTTTGGTGCTATTGCCGCAGCAAATGCTTTAAGCGATGTTTTTGCTATGGGTGCAGAGGTGATTAATGCCTTAAATATAGTAGGTTTTGATACTTGTAATCATGATTTAAATATCTTAAAAGAGCTTTTAGAAGGTGCAAATGATAAGGTTCAAGAATGCAATGCTTTAGTTGTGGGTGGCCATACTATAGAAAGCACTGAGCTTTTTTTTGGACTTAGTGTTACAGGAAAAGTACATCCTAGTAAATTTATTGCTAATAATACTTCTAAAGTTGGAGATTGTATCATTTTAACCAAGCCTTTAGGAACAGGAATTTTAAGTACAGCTTTAAAGGCACAAATGCTAAATCAAAAACATTTAGATATAATGCTTAAAAGTATGATGGAGTTAAATTATAAAGCCAGTCAAATTGCTCTTAAATTTCACCCAAGCGCCATGAGTGATGTCACAGGTTTTGGACTTTTAGGTCATTTAAAAGAAATGCTAAATAAAAATATTTCTTTTGAAATTTTTGAAAGTGAACTTCCTTTTTTAGATGGAGTAAAAGAGTATTTTAATATGGGTTTAATTCCTGCTGGAGCTTATAAAAATTTAGAATTTATAAAAGAATTTATCCCTGATTTAAATGAAGAAAAATTATTACTTTGTGATCCGCAAACTTCAGGAGGACTTTTAATTTCTATAAGTGAAAAAGAATCCTTAGAATGTTTAAAAAAACTAGAAGATGAAAATATTCAAGCTAAAATTATTGCTAAGGTTGCAAATAAGCAAGAAAATGATATTATCATTTCTTAATTTTTGTTACTTATATACCCATTAAAATTTTTTTTATCATTTTTTATACATTTTCTATGATTTAAAATATTATTTTTTATCTTATTTATATATTATTTATTAAAATTTATTTTATCTTAGGAGATACGAAATGATACAAAAAGCTTTAGCCTTAGCTGAAGAATTGCAAGGACAAATAGAAGCTAATATTTTAAATTCTGAAAAAGAATTTCACTCAAAAATGCAAAAACTTCTTAATAATCCCAAAAATAAAGTTATGCTTATAGAACTGCTAGATCGTTCTTTTAGATGTAAAGATAAAAATGCAAGTTTTGAGCTTATAGAATATACTTTGAATAAATATGGTATAGCGGATTTTTTTAGCACCTTTGAAAAATTCCTACTTTTTAGTTTTTTAAATTTTGGTAAATTTGCTCCTAATTTAAGTGTACCTTTTTTTGTCAAACATTTAAGAGAAGATACTAAAGCCATGGTTCTAGATGCAAATCCTAGTGTTTTAGAACCACATATTAAGAAAAGAAAAGAGCAAGATAAAATTACCTTAAATGTGAATTTAATCGGCGAAGAGGTTTTAGGCGAAGCTGAGAGTAAATATCGTATGCAAAAATACGAAGAAGCCTTAAAATCAAGTTATATCACTTATATTTCCATAAAAATTACTACTATTTTTTCACAAATTAATATTATAGATTTTGATTATTCCAAAGAAGAGGTAGTAAAAAGACTAGATTATCTTTATGCTTTAGCCTTGGAAGAAGAGAAAAAACAAGGTGTATCTAAATTTATCAATCTGGATATGGAAGAATTTAGAGATTTAGAACTCACCGTTGTAGCTTTTATGGAAAGTGTGGCTAAATTTGATATTAAAGCGGGGATTGTTTTGCAAGCTTATATTCCTGATTCTTATGAGTATCTTAAAAAACTTTTTGCTTTTTCAAAAGAGAGGGTTTTAAAAGGTATGAAGCCTATTAAGATCCGTTTTGTTAAGGGTGCTAATATGGAAAGTGAAGAAACTATTGCATCTCAAAAAGGCTGGGAGCTTCCTACTTTTTACAAAAAAATAGATACTGATAGCAATTATAATAAAATGCTTGATTTTATTCTTGAAGGAGATAATTATAAATACATCAACATAGGAATTGCAAGTCATAATATCTTTGAGATTGCTTATGCTTATACACGCATAAGTGAAGCGGGTGCTTTAGATTCTTTTACTTTTGAAATGCTTGAAGGTATGAGTTTGCAATGTTCTTATGAATTATCTAAAATGCATGATTTAATCCTTTATGCCCCAGTTTGCGATGAAGCACATTTTAACAATGCCATTGCTTATCTTGTAAGACGCCTTGATGAAAATACAAGTGAAGATAATTTTATGCGTTATTTTTTCAATCTTAAAGTAGGAGATAAAAACTGGAATATCCAAAAAGAACTTTTTTTAAAATCTTTAGAAGGCATAAAAACTCTTGATAACACTACGCATCGCAAGCAAGATAGAAATAAAGAATTAAATATCACAAGTTCTTATGAAAGTAAAAAATTTAGCAACGAAAGTGATACGGATTTTATTTTAGCGCAAAATAGAGCATGGGCTAAAGAAATTAAAGCTAAATATGAAAATTTAAAAGATTATGATGTTTATCCTGTCATAGGTGAGCTTGATTTTAAAGCAGAAAATTTAAATGTTTTAGAAGTTAAAGATAAGATTGAAGATAGAGTGATAGGAAAGGCTTATTTAGCCGGAGAAAAAGAAATCAAACAAGCTTTAGAAGTAGCTAAAAATTCCAAATTTATACAAAAAAGTCATGATGAAATTTATCAAATTTTAGCCAAAAGTGCAAAACTTATGAGAGAAAGAAGAGGGGATTTGATAGGTTTGGCGGCTTTAGAAGTGGGCAAAACCTTTTTAGAGATCGATCCAGAAGTGAGTGAGGCTATTGATTTTATAGAATTTTATCCGCACTCTTTAGAAGAGCTTAAAAAACAAAATCCAAAAGTTACATTCACACCTAAAGGCATAGGGGTTACCATAGCTCCTTGGAATTTTCCTATAGGGATTTCAGTGGGCACCATAGCTGCACCACTAGCTGCAGGTAATGTGGTGATTTATAAACCTTCTTCACTTTCAACCCTAACAGGTTATATGCTTTGTAAGTGTTTTTGGGATGCAGGTATTCCAAAAGACGCTTTGATTTTCTTACCTTCAAAAGGAAGCGATATTTCTAAATATTTACTTGTTGATGAAGCGATTAAATTTTCAATTCTTACAGGAGGAGAGGATACTGCTTATGCTATGTTAAAAGCTAATCCAACCTTGCTTTTAAGTGCTGAAACGGGAGGAAAGAATGCGACTATAGTTTCTAAATTTGCTGATCGTGATAGTGCGATTAAAAATATCATTCATTCTGCGTTTAGCAATAGCGGTCAAAAATGTTCAGCTACTTCTTTGCTAGTCTTAGAAGAAGAGGTTTATCATGATGAAGAATTTAAAAAGACTTTAGTAGATGCTGCAAGTTCTATGGCGGTGGGCAGTCCTTTTGAATTTAAAAATAAATTAGGTGCTTTAGCTGATAAGCCAAGTTCTAAAGTTCAAAAGGCCTTAGATGAATTACAACCTTATGAAGAATGGGCATTAAAACCTAAGTTTTTAGAGGATAATCCTTATTTAATGACTCCAGGCATAAAATACGGTACTAAAAAGGGTGATTTTACCCATATGAATGAACTTTTTGTGCCGATTTTAAGTGTGATGAAGGCTAAAGACTTAAAAGAAGCTATTGATATAGTAAATTCCACAGGTTATGGTTTAACTGCAGGTTTTGAAAGCTTAGATGAAAGAGAATGGGAGTATTTTCACACTCATATAGAAGCAGGAAATATTTATATCAACAAACCAACCACAGGGGCTATAGTGCTTCGCCAACCTTTTGGTGGAATTAAAAAATCAGCTATAGGTTTGGGTAGAAAAGTGGGAATTTATAATTATATCACTCAATTTTTAGAGATTAAGCAAGAAGATTTTGATGATCATTTAATTGAAGATAAATTTTCAAAAAAATTAGCACAAATAGATTTAAAAGAATCACAAGATTTTATGAACGATTTAATTAAAATGTCTCAATCTTATGCTTATCATTATAAAAATGAGTTTAGTGTTTCAAAAGATTATGTCAATATTCGTGGAGAAGATAATCTTTTTTCTTATACTAAAATAAAGAATATGGTTTTAAGACTTTGTGGAAATGAAAGCTTAAAAGATGTTTTAGGGGTGATTTTAGGTGCAAATATTGTAAATATTGATCTAAGTATCAGTTATGATGAACAAGATGTTAGTATGATAGAACGAATTGTTCAAAGCATAGGAGCAAAAGTATTATTTTTAAAAGAAAATAAAGAAAATTTTATCAAGAGTATTAAAGAATATGAAAGAGTGCGTTATTTGGCAAAGCCAGATGTAAATGATGAGATTTATAAAGAGGCTGCAAAGCTTGCTAAAATCATCATAAGAGAAAAGCCATTGTTAAATGGTCGTTTTGAACTTTTAAATTATTTTAATGAAAAAGCTTTAAGTATATCTTTTCATCGCTATGGAAATTTAGGCATTAGAGCAATATCTTAATGATCAAGGAGAGATTGATGGAAGTAGTTCAAATTAATACCCCAATAGCAGTGATGTTTGTAGTTTATGCCTTATTGATGCTTTATATAGGTTTTTATTTTTATAAGCAAAATAAAAATTCAGAAGATTATTTTTTAGGTGGGCGTACTATGGGGCCTGTGATATCTGCACTTAGCGCAGGGGCTTCTGATATGAGTGGTTGGCTTTTAATGGGATTACCAGGAGCTTTATATGTAAGTGGCTTTATAGATTCTTATATTGCGATTGGGCTTACTATAGGAGCTAGTTTAAATTGGATTTTTGTGGCAAAAAGACTTAGAATTTATACCAGTGTGATTGCAAATTCTTTGACTATTCCTGATTATTTTGAAACTCGTTTTGATGATGATAAGCATATACTGCGCATCGTATGTGCGGTGGTAATTTTGATATTTTTTACCTTTTATGTTTCATCAGGGCTTGTAAGTGGAGCAAAACTTTTTGAAAGTACTTTTGGTATCAGATATGATTATGCTTTAACTACTGGAACGATTATTATTGTTGCTTATACTTTTTTAGGTGGATATAAGGCAGTTTGTTGGACGGATATGATACAAGGGTTTTTAATGATGATGGCTTTAATCATTGTGCCTTTGGTTATGCTTTATTATTTAGGTGGCTTTGGTAAAGCGATGAATATAGTAAGAGAAATAAAGCCACAAGCTTTATCTATGGGCGAAGGAGTAGGAGTTATAAGCATTATATCTGCACTTGCTTGGGGTTTGGGTTATTTTGGTCAACCACATATTTTAGTGCGTTTTATGTCGATTCGTTCTACTAAAGATATTCCTATGGCCACTTTTATAGGTATTGCTTGGATGGCGGTTTGTCTTTTAAGTGCTTGTATGATAGGTATTTTGGGCATAGCTTATGTGCATAAATTTGAATTAAGTTTGCAAGATCCTGAAAAGATTTTCATTGTGATGTCGCAACTTTTATTTAATCCTTGGATAGCAGGTATTTTACTCAGTGCTATTTTGGCAGCTATTATGAGTACGGCAAGTTCACAATTGTTGGTTTCAAGTTCTACTATAGCAGAAGATTTTTATAAAAAGATTTTTAGAGAAGATGCGCCAAGTCATGTTGTATTAAATTTAGGTAAATTAGGTGTTTTACTAGTAGCTGTAATAGCGTTTTTGATTTCTACTGATAAAAACTCAAGTGTTTTGAGTATAGTTTCTTATGCATGGGCCGGATTTGGAGCTTCTTTTGGTTCTGTAATGCTTTTTTCTTTATTTTGGAGTAGGATGACAAGAGTAGGAGCGATTTTAGGTATGATAACAGGAGCTGCTACTGTGGTGCTTTGGAAGAATTTTGCAAATTCAGGTCTTTATGAAATAGTTCCAGGGTTTTTAGCAGCTTCGGTGGTGATTATTATTGCAAGTTTGTTTACAAATGTAAGATCTGGAACTAAGGCAGCTTATGAAAAGATGTTAAAAGAGCTTTGAAAATCTCTAAAAATCCCTACTTTTGTAGGGATAATTGTGTATAATTTCCTAAATTATATTTTTAGGTTTTTTATGAATGATTTAATGACGCAAAATGACAACACTACTATTATTACAGAATACAAATTCACACCAAAAGAGCCAAAAGCTTATCAAAGCGAAGAGGATTTAGAAAGATTTCTTATTAAAGAACTTACACTTCAAGGCTATGAGCGATTAAATTTAAGCGATATAAACGATCTTGAATCTAATTTTAAATTACAACTTCAAAGGCTTAATAATATCTCTTTTTCACCGACAGAATGGGAAAGTTTTTATAGGCAAAATATCACTAATCTTAAGCTAACTTTTGAAGATAAAACTAAAATGCTTCAAAGTGATGGTTTTACACTTACACTTGAAAAAGAAGATGGAAGCAAGAAAAATATTATTTTGATAGATAGAGTTAATCCTATTAATAATCACCTTCAAGTTATCTCGCAGTTAAAAAATGAAAATGGAGAATTTAAAAATCGCTATGATGTTAGCATTTTAGTAAATGGACTGCCTTTAGTGCATATTGAGCTAAAAAGGCGTGGGGTGAATCTAAAAGAAGCTTTCAATCAAATCAGGCGTTATCAAAAAGAAAGCTTTTTAGAGGGCAATGCACTTTATGAATTTGTGCAAATTTTTATTATTTCAAATGGCACACTTACTAAATACTATAGCAACACAAACCAGCACAAAGCTAAAAAATCACAAAACGATAATTATGCTTTTTGTATGAGTTTTTCAGATGCTAAAAACAATATTATCGAAGATTTAGAAGACTTTGCAAAAACCTTTTTAGCTAAAAGAAATTTGCTTAATATCCTTACAAAATATTGTGTTTTTAATGCAGATAATGAATTGCTTATCATGCGTCCTTATCAAATCGCAGCAAGTGAGAGGATTATAGATAAAATTAAAATCGCCCATAATCACAAACATTATGGCAGTGTAGAAGCAGGGGGCTATATATGGCATAGCACAGGAAGCGGAAAGACTTTAACTTCCTTTAAAACAGCGATTTTAGCCACAAAACTAAACTTTATTCAAAAAGTGCTTTTTGTTGTAGATAGGAAAGATTTAGACTATCAAACGCAAAAAGAATATGATAAATTTGAAAAAGGTGCAGCTAATGCCACTAAAAATACCAATGAGCTAAAGCGTCGCATAGAAAGCACAAAAGAAGATGAGAAAATTATCATTACCACAATTCAAAAGCTTTCAAAATTCGTGCAAAAATATGAAAATTCTCGCATTTTTGATTCTGAAATCGTCTTTATTTTTGATGAATGCCATAGAAGTCAATTTGGCTTAATGCACGAACAAATTATCAAAAAATTTAAAAAATACTATATTTTTGGTTTTACTGGCACGCCGATTTTTGAAGAAAATGCTAGTAAAAATTATTTTGTTAATAGTGATAAAAATTTAGAGCTTAAAACCACGCAAAGCACTTTTGGTGCTTGTTTGCATTCCTATACGATTTTAAATGCGATAAAAGATAAAAATGTCTTACCTTTTAAAGTAAGTTATCATTCTACAATGAAGCAAATTGAAAGTGATTCAGATAAGAAAATTCTAACCATTGATAGAGAATCAAGCCTTTTAAATGATGAAAGAATAGAAAAAATCACAAGCTATATTTTAGAGAATTTTAATCGTCACACCAAAAGACAAAACGCTTATATGCTTAAAAATCAAAGAGTGCAAGGTTTTAACGCTATTTTTGCTACCGCTAGTGTGGATTTTGCCAAAAAATATTATGAAGAATTTAGCAGACAATTAAAACAAAACAAACAAGATTTAAAAGTTGGCATTATTTACTCTTATGAACAAAATGAAGATTTAGATGAGTTTGCAAGTGATAGTCAAAGTGCAAAAGAGTTTTTAAACAATGCGATAAAAGATTATAATAGCTATTTTAAAAGTGATTTTAGCTTAAAAAAATTTGATAATTATTATAAAGATATATCCCAAAAGCTTAAAAATAAAGAGCTAGATTTGCTTATAGTTGTTAATATGTTTTTAACAGGCTTTGATTCTAAAACGATCAATACTCTTTATATGGATAAAAATCTCAAATACCACGGATTATTGCAGGCTTTTTCACGCACCAATAGAATCTTAAATGAGCAAAAAAATTGCGGCAATGTCGTGTGTTTTAGAGATTTAGAAAATGCCACAAATGAAAGCTTAAAAATGTTTGGTGATGAAAAAGCATCAAGCATTGTTTTGCTAGAAAATTTTGCTTTTTATTTTGAAAAATATAGTGCGTTAGTGGATGAATTAAAACAAAAATTTGAACTTTTAAATTTTCCATTAAAAAGCGAAAAAGAGCAAAAAGAATTCATTAAAATTTTCAATGAAATTTTAAAACTAGAAAATATTTTAAATCTCTTTGATGAATTTAAAAACCCTTTAAACATCAGAGATAAACAAGACTATCAAAGCTACTATTTAGAGCTTTATACTGCAATCAAAAATGAAAAAAGAGTGGAAAAAGAAAATATCAATGATGATTTAATCTTTGAAATCGAGCTGATTAAACAAAATGAGATCAATGTAGACTTTATATTGTTCTTGCTTGAAGAGTATCACAAAGATTCCAAAGAAAAGACAAAAGAAAATATTTTAAAAACCATTATTTCAAACCCAAGCCTAAGGGATAAAAAAGAGCTAATCGAAGGGTTTTTAAATGAGATTGATCATAATAAAAATAGCGATTATAAAAGCCTTTTTGAAAGTTTTATGCAAAGAAAAAAAGAGCAAGAATTACAAAAAATCATAGAAGATGAAAATCTAAATGAATATTTGACAAAAGAATATTTAGATGAAGCCTTTGGGCTAAATTTCTTCCAAGATAAAGGAGAGGGCATAGGAAGACTTTTACCGCTTATTAATCCTTTTGCTCCAAAGAGTGAAGGAAATGATGAAAAACGACAACAAATCATTAATAAACTTAAGAGTTTTTTTGATAAATTTGTAGTTTTTCTTAAAAAGGAAGAGAATGAATAAAATAGAAAAATTATTAAATGAGCTTTGTCCTAATGGCGTGGAGTTTAAGAGTTTATGGGAAATTGGGGAGTTGTCAAATACAGGAGTTGATAAAAAAATAAGAGAAAACCAAAAAGAAGTTTTTCTTTTAAATTTTTTAGATGTGATGAATAATCACTGTATTAATAAAAATATTCCTTCAATGAAAGTAACTGCCTCAGAAGCTGAAATACAAAAATGTAATATTTTAAAAAATGATTTATTTATTACTCCATCGTCTGAGAATATTAATGAAATTGGTTTTGCTTCTGTTGCAATTGAAGATATGCCTAATGTTTGTTATAGTTATCATATTATGCGTTTTAGGATTTTCAATAGACAAATTAATCCTTATTTTTTGAGATATTGTTTTGATTCTGAGAATCTGCGAAAACAAATTTTAAAAAATGCACAAGGAATTACTAGATTTGGTTTAACTCAACCCAAGTGGAAAAATCTCCAAATCCCTATCCCACCGCTTGAAATTCAAGAAGAGATAGTAAAGATTCTAGATACTTTTACAGAGCTAGAAGCAGAGCTAGAAGCAGAGCTAGAAGCAGAGCTAGAAGCCCGCCGCCGTCAATATGAGTATTATCGCAACAAGCTTTTATCTTTTGAGTATCTAAAAACTAATGGGGGGGGGTATAAGCTAAAAATGTTAGGGGAAATAGGAAAATTTACTCGCGGAAACGGTTTGCAAAAAAAGGATTTACTAGATTCTGGAATCCCTTGCATTCATTACGGACAGATTCATACTTATTATGAGAACTATACGCACACCACTAAAAGTTTTGTTAGTGCCGAAAATGCTAAAAAACTCAAAAAGGCTAAAAAAGGTGATTTAGTCATTGCGGGTGCTAGTGAAAATATAGAAGATGTTTGCAAAGCGGTTGTATATTTAGGTGAAAGTGATGTATACATTAGCGGAGATAGTTTTGCTTTCTCTCATTCTTTAAATCCTAAATATGTGAGTTATGTGTTTCAAGGCGAACAATTTATAGAATATAAGAAAAAATACGCACAAGGAACTAAGGTAATGCGATTAAGCATTGAAAGGCTTAAGCAATTCCAGATCCCAATTCCTTCACTAGAAACCCAAGAAAAAATTGTTAGCATTTTAGATAAATTCCACGCACTTACCACGGATTTACAAAGTGGAATCCCCGCAGAGATAGAAGCAAGAAAAAAGCAGTATGAATACTATAGAAATCAATTATTAACTTTTAAGGAAGCCATATGAAAAGCGTTGTAGAGAGAGAAGAATTACACAAAACCATTTGGAAGATAGCAAATGATTTGCGTGGAAGTGTCGATGGCTGGGATTTTAAAAGTTATGTTTTGGGATTTTTATTTTATTATTTTATCTGCGAGAATCTAAAAAATTATGTTTTAAAATCTTTTGAGCAAGATTATGAAAATTTAAGCGATGAGATGGCAGAAAATGGTAGAGATACAATCATTAATGCTAAAGGATTTTTTATAAAGCCAAGCCATCTTTTTTCAAATATGTTTAAAAATGCAAAATTAGAAAATTTAAATGAAAAACTAAGTGTAGTTTTTAAAGAGATAGAATCTAGTGCTAATGGAAGTGAGAGCGAAAAAAGTTTTAAAGGGCTTTTTGATGATTTGGATCTCTACTCTAATAAACTTGGAGCGGATAATAAAGAGCGTAATAAAAAGATTTTAAGGATTATGGAAACAATAAGTGAGCTTGATTTACACTATAATGAAAATGAGATCGATGCTTTTGGTGATGCTTATGAGTTTTTAATGACAATGTATGCAAGTAATGCAGGTAAAAGCGGGGGAGAGTTTTTCACTCCACAAGAAGTAAGCAAACTTTTGGTAGAAATTACTTTGTATAATAATGCTAAGCCAAATAAAGTCTACGATCCTGCTTGTGGGAGTGGATCGCTACTTTTGCAATACAAAAAATCACTAAAAAGCGATCCTAAAAAGGGCTATTTTGGGCAAGAGATCAATATCACTACCTACAACCTTGCTAGAATGAATATGTTCTTACATGATGTAAATTACACACGCTTTGATATCGCACACGGCAATACTTTGATAAATCCTAGTGAAAATCATAAAGAGCTAGAGCCTTTTGATGCAATAGTTAGTAATCCGCCTTATAGTACCAAATGGGAGGGCAAAGACAATGCACTTTTAATCAATGATGAGAGATTTAACAAAGCAGGGGTTTTAGCACCCACTTCAAAAGCTGACTTGGCTTTTGTGATGCACTCACTTTCTTGGCTTAGCGAGAAAGGAAGTGCTGCGATTGTCTGCTTTCCTGGGGTAATGTATAGAAGTGGAGCAGAAAAAGAGATAAGAAAATATATGATAGAAGAAAATTTTGTAGATTGTGTGATCTCTCTAGCACCAAATCTTTTCTTTGGGACAAGCATTGCGGTGTGTATTTTGGTGCTTAGAAAGAATAAAACTGATAAAAATACACTATTTATCAATGCAAATGAAGAATTTATCAAAGTAACTAATAAAAATATGCTAAGCAAGGAAAACTTAGAAAATATCTTAAAACTTTATAAAGATAGAAAAGAAGTGCCACATTTAACTAAGCTTGTAAGCATTGAAGAGATCGCAAAAAATGATTATAACTTAAGCGTATCAAGCTATGTAGAAGCAAAAGATACAAGAGAGATAATCGACATAAAAGCACTAAATAAAGAAATAGAAGAGATTGTAAAACGCCAAAGTGTTTTAAGAAATAGAATTGATAACTTGGTGCGTGAGCTTGAATGATTAAGGTTTAGAGTGAGAATAATTTTAGATGAATATTCTCACTATTTTTTAAAGCTTAAAAATTAATATTTTCAAGGCTTTTGGATTAAAAATCTTAGCGTGGGTCCACTTTGATCGATTTCAAGTACTTTAAAACCACGGTTTTTTGCATCTTGAGGTATGGAATTGATACTTTGTGGACAATCACAAAGTACTTCTAAAATTTCTCCACTTTTAAGCTTGGGTAAGACATCAAGTGTTGCTATAGCAGGATAAGGGCAAGCTTCACCTTGCAAATTTAAACTATAAGTAATTTTCATTGTTTATCCTTTAAGTTGATTTTTAAAGAAGTGTTTTTTATAAAATACCACAAAAGCAAACATTAGGATAAATAAAACAAGGTTGATAAAAAATCCATTTAAATTTCCAAATTCGGTTAAAAGATTGATTTTTATACCTTCTTTAAAAGCCTTTGGTAAAAAGTCATAACTTAAGGCTAAAATCATAGTTCCTATTATATTTGCAATTCCTACTATCATAAAATGACTTTGCCCTTCAAAGGCACGATAAGCCCAACCACACTCACAACCTCCGGCAAAAACTATGCTAAAACCAAACAAAAATGCTCCCACAGCTACAGCAGGAGAAAGTTCTATGAGTTTGCTAGTATGACCTTGCAAGATAAAAGCAAAAGCGATTAAAGAAGCGATAATCATGCCGAGTAATGCACCTTTTATAGCATTATCTCTACCAGATAAAAATAAATCTCTAAAGCAAGAAGTAAAACAAATTTGTCCTCTAGAAATAACAAAGCCAAAAACAAAACCAAAAATCAGTGCTAAAGCTAGAAGACTTTGTTTGTTTTGTGTGCTGATATTGCCATTTGTAAAAACAAGATAAAACACCCAAGCTAAAAAGACTATGAAAAGCAATATGCCTAAGTTAAAATATAGTTTTGTACGCAAACTTTGCTTGTTTAGCAGCAAGTTTTCTTTATTTACCCGTTCTAATTTAGCTTTAGGTTTAAAAAAGGAAGTGTTGCAAATTTTTACTCCTAGATAAATTCCTAAAACCATAAAAACAGTAAAAAGCCAAGCGTGTAAAGAAAAATAAGGTAAACCTGTAAAAAAATTAGCTAAATTGCATCCAAATGCAAGTCTTGCTCCATATCCTGAAAGAATTCCACCTACTATTGCTTGAAAAATTCTTATATTGCTAGCAGGTAGACGAAATTTGACTTTGTTAGCTAAAAGTGCGGCTACTAAACAACCTATAAACATACCTATGAGCATAATACCATCAGTTCTTGTTAAAGGGGTTCCATTTAAATTTTGCTTTTGGTAATAAGAATATCCATCTAAATTCATACCTAAAAGTTCTAAAAATTCACCGCCCCAACGCGTCATTTCTCCAGTAACAGCCCAAACGCCACCAAAAATCCCAAAATACACTGCGCTTAAAATTCCAAGTGCCATCATAGAATGGGAATTGTCCCAAAAATTGATTAAATATTTTTGTTTAAAAGAATTCAAAGAAAGATCCTAAAAATGTAATCATCAAAACTTGATGCTAAAAAAGAGTGAGATTATAGCTTAAATTTAATATGAAGTCAAAAAGAATATTAATAAATTTATTTTGTTTTTCATTAAAAATCGCTATAATTATCACTTTGGAAGATTAGCGTATCTGGTGATCGCCACTGACTTCAAATCAGATGAAAGGATAGTTGACTATTCTTTGGGGAGTTCGATTCTCTCATCTTCTCGCCAATATTAAGTAAAATCAAGGAAATTTTTATGAGCAAAGCAGATATTATTGTCGGCATTCAATGGGGCGATGAAGGAAAAGGTAAGGTAGTTGATAAATTATGTGAAAATTATGATTTTGTTTGCAGAAGTGCAGGTGGACACAATGCAGGACATACGATTTGGGTAAATGGTGTAAGATATGCGCTTCATCTTATGCCAAGTGGAGTTTTGCATCCAAGATGTATTAATATTATCGGAAATGGAGTTGTGGTTTCTCCTGAAGTATTGATTGCTGAAATGGCTCAATTTGAAAATTTAAAAGGTAGATTATATATCAGTGATAGAGCTCATTTAAATTTAAAACATCATTCTTTGATAGACATTGCAAAAGAAAAACTCAAAGGCAAAAATGCCATAGGAACAACAGGTAAGGGTATAGGACCTTCTTATGCAGATAAGATTAATCGTACAGGACATAGAGTTGGAGAGCTTTTAGAACCACAAAGACTTTGTGAGGCTTTGATGAAAGATTTTGAAGCTAATAAAACTTTTTTTGAAATGCTTGAAATTGAAATTCCAAGTGCTGAAGAATTGCTTGCTGATTTAAAACGCTTTAATGAAATTTTAACTCCTTATATTACAGATACTACAAGAATGCTTTGGAAGGCTTTAGATGAAGATAAAAGAGTACTTTTAGAAGGAGCTCAGGGCTCTATGCTTGATATTGATCATGGAACTTATCCTTATGTTACAAGTTCAAGTACTATTTCAGCAGGCGCTTTAACAGGACTTGGGTTAAATCCTAAAGAAGCGGGAAATATTATAGGTATTGTAAAAGCTTATGCAACGCGTGTGGGAAATGGAGCTTTTCCTACTGAGGATAAGGGCGAAGATGGAGAAAAAATTGCACAAATTGGAAAAGAAATTGGCGTAAGCACGGGACGTAAAAGACGTTGCGGGTGGTTCGATGCAGTTGCTGTAAGATATACAGCAAGGCTTAATGGTCTTGATGCTTTATCTTTGATGAAGCTTGATGTTTTAGATGGTTTTGAAAAGATAAAAATTTGTCGTGCTTATGAATATAAGGGCATAGAAATTGATTACATACCAAGCGATTTAGAAAATGTTCAACCTATTTATGAAGAAATGGATGGTTGGGATAAAGTTTTTGGTATAAAAGATTATGATTTATTGCCAGAAAATGCTAAAAAATATATAGCAAGACTTGAAGAGCTTGCAGGGGTTAAAGTAAAGTATATTTCCACTAGCCCTGAAAGAGATGATACTATCATCTTATGAAAAGTAAATATAATTCTGTTGTAAAAGTAAGAAAACAACAACTTGATAAAGCAGAATCAAATCTTAATCAAGCCAAACAAAGACAGCTTGAACATGAAAAAGCTTATGAACTTTCACGCCAAGAGTGTCAAAGTTTAGGCGTATTGCCAAAATCAGGATCTATAGCAGAGTTAAGATCAAATTTAAGTATGGCGCAAGTAGGACGCGAGGCTTTGGCAAGAGCTAAGGAGAAAGTAGAACTTTCTAAAAAAGAAATGAATCATTATCAGTTTTTATATCAAAAAGCGCATTTAGATTATGAAAAAATGAAGGCTTTGGAAACTGAAGAAATTAAACAAAAACAAAAAGAACTTGCGAAGGCTGAAGAAAAATTTTTAGATGAAATTGCAATCAGTCGTTTTTTCAAAGGGGAAAAAGATGATTAAAAAAATTATATTGTTAGTTTTTATTTCAAGTGTAGTTTTTGGAGCTGAACAGGATTGTGAGCAGTATTTTGAAGCTAGAAAAGCTCAAATTGAATTGCAAACTAGAGAATTTGATGAAGCAAGACAATCTTTAGAAGCTTATAAAGCCTCTTTTGAAGCTTTGCAAAAAGAAAGGCTTGAAAATTTAGAAAAAAAAGAGGCTGAGGTTAATGCGACTTTGGCAAAAATTGAAGAATTAAAACTTGAAAACGCAAGGCTTGTAGAAGAACAACAAAAGATTTTAAATTCAATCAATGATAAAACTCAAGGTAGGGTTAAAGAAATTTACTCCCAAATGAAAGATGCAGCCATTGCAGATGTTTTAAGTCAAATGGATGCAGAGGATGCAAGTAAAATAATGCTTTCTTTGGAATCGCGTAAAATTTCAGGTGTTTTGTCTAAAATGGATCCAAAAAAAGCTAGCGAGCTTACTTTGCTTTTGAAAAATTTAGATAATAATGCTAGTAATTAGGTGATTAAAAGAATGAAAATTTTTCATTTTTAACATTCTTTTACCAAAAATAAGCTATTATTTCAAACATTATTAAATAAAAGGTTTTCAAGATGCGTATAAAATTACCACATATTCCTTATATCGCAAATAAAATGATGTTAGATATAGCTAATTCTTCTTTTGTAGAAATTAAAGATCAGTCAGAAAAGCTTAAGGTATGTATAATAGAAGTTTTAGAGAAAGATATTCTAAATGAAAGAAAATTAGATGAAAGAGTAAAAGAACTTTTAGAGCAACAAGAAGATGAAATGGAACTTATGCAAGTAGATCGTAAAAATATGTTTTGGCTTGTGAAGAAAAAGTTAGCTCCCGAATTTAATGTGATTTTAGATTCTGAAGATAGACATAATCATCTAGCGCATCAAATTTTAGAAGAACTTGTAGAGAATGATTATATTAATTTTATAGTGAGCGAAAATAGAGTTAAAAATTTAATCTTTTCAAGCATAGAGTCTTATCTTAAAATTTATGAAAAACTTGAAGATGAGGTTTATGAGAAAATTAGCAATTATAAAACAAAACCTATTCCAGGTAGTGAAGAATACGATCTTATCTTTGAAAAACTCTATCAAGAAGAGCTTAGAAAAAAAGGTATGTTTTAATGAAGGCTTATATTTATTTAGAAAATGATATTTTTTTAAGTGCTAAGGCTTTTGGAAAGAGCGGTACTTTTTTTGGAGAGCTTGTATTTAACACTTCTTTAACAGGATATCAAGAAATTATTTCAGATCCTTCTTATGCAGGGCAATTTATCGTATTTTCCATGCCAGAAATTGGTATAGTGGGAACTAATGAAAATGATAATGAAAGTAAGGAAATTTTTGCAAGCGGTGTTTTAATGCGTGAATTAAGTTCCAGTTTTTCAAATTTTCGCGCTAAAGAAAGTCTGCAAGATTATCTTGAAAAACATGGAAAAATAGGAATTTATGAACTTGATACGAGATATCTAGTAAAAATGATAAGAAATAATGGCAATTTAAGAGCTGTAATTTCAACTGAAATTTCAAATAAAGAAGATTTAAAAATCGCCTTAGAAAAATCAGCAAAAATTGATGAAGTAAATTTTGTAAAAGAAGTTAGCACTAAGAAAAATTATTCTCATAAACAAGGTGTTTGGAACGCTAGTTTTCAAAAATTTAATGATGCTAAAAGAAGTGAGAAAAAAGTTGCTGTTATAGACTATGGTGTTAAAACAAATATCCTAAATGAACTTGTAGAAGTAGGTTTTGAAGTAGAAGTTTATCCATATAATGTTAAAGCAGATGAGTTGATTACTCTGTATAAAAAAGGTGAAATTCAAGGCGTGTTTCTTTCTAATGGTCCAGGTGAGCCAAGGATTTTAAAACAAGAGATTGCAGAGATTAAAAAACTTGCAGAAGCTAAAATTCCTATGCTTGGAATTTGCTTAGGTCACCAGCTTTTAAGTAATGCTTTTGGATATGAAACTTATAAAATGAAATTTGGACAACATGGAGCAAATCATCCTGTGATCAATCTTGATACAAAAACGGTAGAAATTACCGCACAAAATCATAATTATAATGTTCCAGAAGAATTAGCTCAAGTGGCTCATATCACTCATAGAAATTTATTTGGCGATAATGTTGAAGGAGTAAGATATAAAGACTATCCTATTATTTCAGTGCAACATCACCCGGAAAGTTCTTCAGGTCCTCATGAAAGTAAGTACATTTTTAAAGAATTTATGAATTTGATGTGAGTATAGATTTTTTAGCTATTATCAGCGTTGCTTTTTTATCTAGTTTTGGACACTGCTATTCTATGTGTGGTGGTTTTAATTTACTTTTTATAAATTTAAATTCAAAAAGCAATAATTTATTTTTATTAACTTTTATTTATCATTTGTTTAGAATTTTTGCTTATATTGTTTTAGGGATAATTTTTGGGACTTTTGGGAATATCTTGGCAATCAATGCTAAGGTTCAAAGTTTGTCATTTTTTATTCTTGGTATATTTATGATGATTTTGGGTTTTGCTCTTATTTTTAGAGGCAATATGTTATCTTTTATTGAAAATAATGTTTTTTTTGATAGTTTTGTAAAGAAAATTATTAAAAAATCTAAAAATTTTAAAGGATTAAAATCAGCTATATTTTTAGGATTTTCAAATGGTTTTGTTCCTTGTGGATTGGTGTATTTTTTTATAGCCAATGCAATAAGTAAGCAAAATATTTTTGAAGGTATTTTGGTAATGATGATTTTTGGAATATCAACTTTACCTGCGATGTTATTTTTTTCTAAAATTTCACAATTTTTTAGTGATTTTTTGAAAAATTTGTTTAATTATTTATCGTATGGCATTATTGTTTGTTACGGTATAAATCTTGCCTATATAGGTTTTAAGGCTTTTCAATGAAAGATTTTTTTAAAGATCAGTTTTTTAAAGCTCTGGAAAAAAATACAATTTTTTCAAGAGCTGATGTGCAAGGAAATTTAATTTTTGTCAGTGATAAGCTTTGTCAAATAAGTGGATATAGCAAAAAAGAGCTTATAGGAAAAAAACATTCAATATTTAAACATCCAGATGTTGATGAATGTTATGTTGAGAAGCTTTTAAAAGATCTTTCATATAAAAAGCCTTATCAGGTTATTTTTAAAAATATTGATAAATTAGGCAAAACCTTCTATCTTGAAACTTTGTTAATCCCCATATTGGATAAAAATAATGAATTAATAGAAATAGTAGCACTTTCTCATGATGTCAGTAATTCTTTTAAGCTTAATGAAGAGCTTGCTCTAAATCACGCTAAATTAAGAGAATTAAGTATTAATCTTGAAAATACAGTTAAAAATCACCAACAAGAATTTATACAGTTAGGTAAAAAATTTGAGAAAAAAATGAAAATTGCCTTGGAAAAAAATGAAAAAGATATTAAAATAGCATATGAAGAGATTTTGAAATCTTCATTAGAACAAATGATTAGTGATATAGCACATCAATGGAGACAACCGTTAAATGAGCTTGGTATTGCCATGTTTCAAATGAAGCAAAATCTTAAAGATGAAAAAGGATTTGCTGAAATTTATTCACAATCAAAAGATATGATTAAAAATATGTCAGAAACAATTGATGTGTTTAGAACTTTGTTTAACAAAGGAGTAGAGCAGTGTGTATTTATAAAAGAGACTTTAAATAAAGCCTTAGAAATTGCTTTTGAAACTATAGAAAAAAATCATGTAAATATTAATATTGTTTCGAAAAGTGATTATGAAGTTTTAGCGTATGAGAATGGTTTAATAAGAGTTTTTCTTAATTTGATTTTAAATTCAATAGAGGCATTTAAAAACAAAAAAAGGAAAATCATAACAATAAATTTTTCAAAATTTGGAAAAAACTATCTGAAAATTACAATAAAAGATAATGCTGGTGGGATTGATAAAGAAAATTTAGATAAAATTTTTCAACCTTATTTTACAACAAAACATCCCAGTCAGGGTATAGGAGTAGGACTTTATATAAGTAGACAAATTATTGAAAGTTTCCAAGGAAAAATAAAAGTTAAGAATGGAAAAGATGGGGCTTGTTTTGAGGTATTTTTAAAACTAAAAGAGAGGGTAGAGTAGAAATGTCACAAGAATGTAAAGAATTGATAATATTAGTAGTTGAAGATGAAATTAAGACTAGAGAATCATTGATTAATGTATTAAGCGAACGCTTTAGTAAAGTAATCGGAGCTCAAAATGGAGATGAGGGGCTTAAAAAATTTAAAAAATTTAAGCCGGATTTAGTTATCACAGATATTGCTATGCCTATTATGGATGGGCTTGATATGGCAAGAGAGATTAAGGAAATTTCAGATGATGTCCCAATTGTTGTTCTTAGTGCGTATTCAGAGAAAGAGAGACTTTTGCGTTCTATTGATATTGGTATAGATAAATATTTGATCAAACCTGTTGATATAGAAGAGTTGTTTAAAGTTTTAGATTATCTGATAGGCGAAAAAATTGAAGCAAATATGCTTGTAAAAATTTCTGAAGAATATCAATTTAACAAAACTAAAAGAACTTTGATTTACAATGGTGAAGAAATTGTTTTAACTAAAAAAGAATTAGCTTTTATTTCTTTGCTTTTAAAGCAACCTGGGGCTTTGGTTTTGCATGAAGATATAAAGAAAAATGTTTGGATAGGTGAACATGTGAGTGATACTGCTGTTAGAACTTTTATTAAAAGAGTAAGAGATAAAGTGGGTGAAGATTTTATAAAAAATGTGCCAAGTTTAGGTTATAAGATAAATATCAATAAATAAGACTGATTTAGCCTTAAAATATAAAGCATAACAAATGATTAACAAAATTATCATTTTTAAGAAAAAATGTATAATTAATATTCTATAATATTCTCTTATTATCAAAAATTTTAAGGAGAAAGTCGATGCATCCAGGTAATGTATTAAATTACGACTATACGGTTGCAAGATATTTTATGTTTACAACCGTATTGTTTGGCATTGTTGGTATGGCTATAGGAACTCTTATAGCTTTTCAAATGGCATATCCTAACTTAAATTATTTAGCAGGAGAATATGCTACTTTTTCAAGACTTAGACCACTTCATACTTCAGGTGTGATTTTTGGTTTTATGCTTTCAGGGATTTGGGCAACTTGGTATTATATAGGTCAGCGTGTTCTTAAGGTAAGTATGGCTGAGTCAAGATTTTTAATGGCTGTTGGTAAGCTTCATTTTTGGCTTTATGTGCTTACTATGGTTTTAGCTGTTATATCTTTGTTTATGGGTGTGACTACATCTAAAGAATATGCAGAGCTTGAGTGGCCTTTAGATATTCTTGTTGTTCTTGTTTGGGTTTTATGGGGTGTAAGTATTTTTGGACTTATTGGAATTCGCCGTGAAAAAACTCTTTATATTTCTTTATGGTATTATATAGCTACATTTTTAGGTATAGCTATGCTTTATCTTTTTAACAACATGGAAGTACCAACTTATTTTGTTACTGGAATGGGTAAATGGTGGCATAGTGTATCAATGTATGCAGGAACAAATGATGCTTTAGTACAATGGTGGTATGGACATAATGCTGTGGCATTTGTATTTACTGTGGGTATTATTGCTCAAATTTATTACTTCTTGCCAAAAGAAAGTGGTCAGCCGATTTTCTCTTATAAACTCTCTTTATTTGCATTTTGGGGCTTAATGTTTGTTTATCTTTGGGCAGGTGGTCACCATTTGATTTATTCAACTGTACCTGATTGGATGCAAACTATGGGTTCGGTTTTCTCTATAGTATTGATTTTACCTTCTTGGGGTTCAGCGATTAATATCTTACTTACTATGAAAGGTGAGTGGAGCCAGCTTCGCGAGAGTCCATTGATTAAATTTATGATTTTGGCATCAACTTTCTATATGTTCTCAACACTTGAAGGGCCAATTCTTTCAATTAAGTCTGTTAATGCTTTAGCACACTTTACAGATTGGATTCCAGGACATGTTCATGATGGAACATTAGGTTGGGTAGGATTTATGACTATGGCTGCGCTTTATCATATGACTCCTAGAGTTTTCAAAAGAGAGCTTTATAGCAAATCTTTAATGGAAGCTCAATTTTGGATCCAAACCACAGGTATAGTTCTTTATTTTGCTTCAATGTGGATTGCGGGTATTACTCAAGGTATGATGTGGAGAGCGACAGATGAGTATGGTAACTTGCTTTATAGCTTTATTGATACTGTTGTGGCTATTGTTCCTTATTATTGGATTAGAGCGATTGGTGGATTGTTGTATCTTATCGGTTTCTTTATGTTTACTTATAATATTTACAAAACAATTGCTTGTGGAAGAGTGCTTGATAAAGAACCAAAAAGCGCTTCGCCTATGGCAGCATAAAAAGGAGAAAATATGTTTAGTTGGTTAGAAAAAAATCCATTCTTTTTTGCTGTAGCTGTTTTTGTAGTGATTGCTTATGCAGGCATAGTTGAAGTTTTACCAAATTTTGCAGAAAATGCAAGACCAATTGAAGGTAAAAAACCTTATACGGTTTTACAACTTGCAGGACGTGCAGTATATATTAAAGATAGTTGTAATGCTTGTCATTCACAGCTTATTCGTCCATTTAAATCAGAAACAGATCGTTATGGTATGTATTCTGTAAGTGGTGAATTTGCTTATGATAGACCTTTTCTTTGGGGTTCAAAAAGAACAGGACCTGATCTTGCTCGTGTAGGAAATTATAGAACAGCTGATTGGCATGAAAATCATATGTGGGATCCTACTTCTGTTGTTCCAGATTCTATTATGCCTTCATATAAGCATATGTTTAAAAATAATGCAGATATTGAAACTGCTTATGCTGAGGCTTTAACCGTGAAAAAAGTTTTCAATGTTCCTTATGATACAGAAAATGGAACAAAACTTGGTTCTTGGGAGGATGCGCAAGCTGAAGTAAAAGCTGAAGCTCAGGCTATAGTTGATCAAATGAAAAATCAAGAAGTAAAAGATGCTTTTGCTAAAGGTGAAATCAAAGAAATAGTTGCTTTGATCGCTTATTTAAATAGCTTAAAGTAAGATGATGGAACATTTATCAATAGTTTTTGATGTGATTAAAAATTTAATCACATTTGATTTAGCAACAGTTCAAAAACATGAGTGGGAGATTTTCCAAGGTTATGGTTTTTTTGCACTCGTGATGTTTTTGTCAATAGTATTATATGCGTATTGGTATCATTTATATAGAACAGAAAAAAAAGGCGAGAGAAATTATGAAAATTATGCAAACCTTGCCTTAAAAGATGATATTGATGATAGTGTATTAGAAAGTAAAAGGAGTGCTTAATGCAATGGTTAAATTTAGAAGATAATGTTAATCTCTTATCTTTAATTGGAGCTATTCTTATCATTTTAATC
Source organism: Campylobacter sp. BCW_6463 (assembly GCF_001762785.1). NCBI lineage: Bacteria > Pseudomonadati > Campylobacterota > Epsilonproteobacteria > Campylobacterales > Campylobacteraceae > Campylobacter > Campylobacter sp. BCW_6463. Next base: position 30,362 of record NZ_MJXL01000029.1, on the reverse strand, counting down.
ACACTAGTTATTGTGAGTAGAATGTTTAAGCAAATGAAAGAAAAAAAAGGTGAGTCAGAGCTTAGCGAACATAGTTGGGATGGAATAGGAGAGTATAAAAATGCTGTTCCTACTGGCTGGGCTGTGGTATTTTTCCTGACTATTGTTTGGGCTATTTGGTATTTTCTATGGGGATATCCTTTAAATTCTTTTTCAAGTATAGGTCAATACAATGAAGAAGTAGCAACTCATAATACAAAATTTGAAGAAAAATTTAAAAATTTATCTCCTGAAGATAAAATAGCAATGGGTCAAAATATCTTTTTAGTTCAGTGTTCAGCTTGTCATGGAATTACAGGCGATGGTATCAATGGTAAAGCTCAAAATTTAAATATTTGGGGTAGCGAAGAAGGTATAATCAATGTAATTAAACATGGTTCAAAAGGTATGAATTTTCCAGGTGGAGAAATGCTTGGCGCTGCTGATTTAGGTGTGGCAGAAGAAGATATCCCTGCTATTGCTGCTTATGTAGCAAAAGATCTTTCAGCTATTAAGAAAACTGCAAATGAAAATTTAGTAGCAAAAGGTAAAGAAGCTTATGCAACTTGTGCAGCATGCCATGGAGAAGATGGAAAAGGTCAAGATGGAATGTTCCCAGATCTTACAAAATACGGTTCTGCAGCTTTTGTAGTAGATGTTTTACATAGTGGTAAGGCTGGTTTTATAGGAACAATGCCGAGTTTTCCAACACTTAATGATATTCAAAAAGAAGCTGTTGGCGAGTATGTAATTTCTCTTTCAAGGGGTGAATGATGGAAAATAATAATAGATGCGTGTTTTCTCTTTCAGGTGTTACAGGTATGTTAATTGCTACGGTTTTATTACTTGCTATCTTAGTAGTTTTAACTATTTGGGGTCTTAAAGCTCAGCAAGAAGTGATGCAAAAGCCATATAGTCTTAAAGATGTACAAAGTGTAAAGATGTTTGGTTCAAAAGAACAAGATCATAGAAGTATAAAGGAAGCACAATGAGTAAGGCTTTGGAATATTTAATTGTTATTGGTTTAGTTGTTGCTGCTGCAATCACCGCTTGGTCGGTTTTAACTGTAAATCATCTTCATATAGGATGAAAAAAATATTACAAGATGGCTTTTTTTTAGCCATCTTTTTCTTTGTTTTATTGCCTTCTAGGGTTTTTGCTCTTGATGCTGTACTTTTTAATGAAAATATTTTAAGTCAAAAAGTAAGTAATGAAATTAATCTTATAGGAAAAGAGCTTTACCAAAAAAGTAATATTTTTATTGGCGTTATGGTTGGTGATGAAACTGAAATTGAAACTTTATTAAATAAACAAAAAGAACTTCCTCAATCTTATATATTACTTCTTTTGTCAAAAAATTCTCACAAAGTTGATATAGTGGGTTCAAAAGGTGCTTTAGCTTTGATTGATAAAGAATCCGTGCTTAGTCCTTATCCTGGAACAGGATCTATTTTACCGATATTAGCTACAAATAAAGGTGATATTTATAATGCTGCTATACTTAATGGTTATGCCGATATTGTAGATCGTGTGGCAAAATCCTTGGGATTACAATTAGAACATTCTATAGGTAATGCAAATCGTGATACTATCAATATCTTAAGAATACTTATCTATGGATTTATTTGCTTTGCATTGTTATACTATGCACAAAGAAGAATAAAGAGGAAAAAAAATGTTAGAAACTAAAAGAAGTTTTTGGCCTTATGGTATTTTGCTTTCACTTTTGGCTATAATTATTGCTTGTATTGTAACGATTTTTATAGCAAGTCACCATCCTGTATATGAGGATGATTTTTATTTTGACTCTTATCAAAATGTTGAAAATAATTACAATCAAATACAAAAACAACAAGTAAATTTTGATAAATTTTTTAAAGTAAATTTTCAAAATGATAAAATCACTTTTATAGGTAAAAGAAAAATTCCTAGTTATGAAGTGGATCAAAATTCCTATGTTGCAAATTTTAAAATTTCTGCATTACAAAATATAAATTCTGATGATTTAAAAGTTCAAGTTCTTCTTACAAGACCATTCACTAAAAATTTTGATCAAAAGTTAGAAGGACAAGTTAAAAATGGAATTTTAAGTATCGCTTTGCCTAAATTAGATAAAGGTAGATGGGAGCTTAAGCTAAAGTTTTATGCAAATCAAGAAACAGTGGGTTTTTTTAGCTACGAATTAAATGCTCAATGAAATTAAGAATTTTTAGTTCTTCAAGACAAATTAGAGAGTATTATAATCAAAAAAAACAGCAAAATTCTTTATTAGATAGTGCTATTCATATAGGTGAATTTTTAGATAAAGTTTGTTTGAGTAATTTTCATAAGGCAAGTTCTTATGAAAGTTTGCTTTTAATGCAAGAAGCTTGTCTAAAAAGTAAGGATTTAGAAAAAAAACTAGGAATTTCGGTAGAATTTTTTGCTTTTTTGAAAAATAACGAATATCTTTTTTCCTTTTTCAAAGAACTTAGTTTAGAAAAAAAAAGCATAGAAGATCTTAAAAATAATGATTATTATGCCACCTATAATGAACATTTGGAAATTTTAGATGAAGTATATAAGAATTATCTTGCTTTGCTTGAAAAGAATTCTTTTTATGATGATCTTTCTTTGCCTAAAAATTACACTCTTAATAAAGATTTTTTAGATGAGTATGAAGCTATAGTTTATGATTTGCAAGGTTTTTTGAGTAAATTTGAAGAAAATTTATTAAGTGAAATTTCTCAGATTAAAGAAGTGGTTTTAAGTTTTAAAACAAGTAAATTTAATCTCGAATATCTTTTAAAACTTGATTTTTTAAAAACATTTGATTTAAAAATAAACACTCATTATGAAATCAATCTTTCAAAACAAGAGATCTTAAAAGAAGAAATTTTTAAAACAAGAAATTCAAAAATTAAACTCAAATCTTTTGAATTAAGGGCTTTACAATGCGCCTTTGTTATGGATGAAATTTCGCATTTTGTACGCAAAGGTTTAAAGCCTGAAAATATTGTAGTTATAACTCCAGATGAAAGTTTTTGTGAGTTTTTAAGGCTTTTTGATAAAGACAATATGCTCAATTTTGCAAGTGGGATTAGTATTAAAGAAAGTTTATTTTATCAAAAATTTCAAGCACTTTATGAAAGTGCTAGTAGTGTTTCTTTTGTTTACAAAAATCAAGAGGATTATTTTGAAGACACGCAGATGATTTTTGATTATCACAATACGCTTTTACATTCTTTAAAACTTGATTTTATAGAGTTTAAAAAGTATTTTGATGAGAAATGTGATTTTGAATATTTTGAAAAACTACTTGCTTTATTTTTAGAGAATGAAAAGCAAGAGCTTATTTATTTGATACGAAAAGAACTTTATTTTATTAAAGATTTATTGAAAAATCAGTCTTTAACTCTTAAAGAGTTGATCCATCTTTTTTTCATGCAAATTTCACAACTTTCCCTTAGTGATGTAGGTGGAGGTAAGGTTACGGTAATGGGACTTTTAGAAAGTCGCGGGCTTTGTTTTGATGGGGCGATTTTGGTTGATTTTAATGAAGAATTTATTCCTAAAAGAAGTGTTAATGAACTTTTTTTAAACAATGAAGTGCGTAAAAAAGCAGGATTGATTAGCTATGATAGGAGAGAAAATTTACAAAGATTTTATTATGAAAGCTTGATGAAGAGTGCTTTAGAAGTAAGTATTTGCTTTGTGGAAAATGAAGAAAAAAGCAAATCACGTTTTTTAGATGAACTTGATTTTGACTTTTTTTATGAAACTCATATCCATCAAAAAGCTTATCTTAATGCTTTAAAATTAGACTATGAAGGTATAAAACCTAATCTAACTCCTATAAAAGCTCCTATTTTAAAGCATAATCCTTTCGAGTTTCCACTTTCTTTTAGTCGTTTTAATTTATTAGAAAATCAAAAAAGAACTTATTATTATCGTTATATTTTAAATTTAGCAGAACCTAGGGTTTTAAGCGAGGAAAGCAAAGCGAAAAATCAAGGAAATTTTATCCATAAAATGCTTGAAATTTATTATAAAAATTATGCAAATAATGATTTTGATATAAAAGTTTTTAAAAATTTATTGGACAAAGAATATCAAAAATACAATATCAGCGAACTTGATCTTGAAGTATTTAAATTAAAATTTATACAATTTGCTAAAAATGAAAAAGAGCGTTTTTCAAAAGGCTTTTATGTCGCATATACAGAGCTTGAGTTAAATAATATTTTAAAGCTCGGAGCAGATAGTATAAAACTTAAGGGCACTATAGATCGTATCGATAGTTCAAAAGAAGGTAATTTGATCATTGATTATAAAAGTGGAAAAGTACCAAGTAATTCTTATCAACTTGCTTTTTACCAAGCTTTATATGATGAAAATACAAGCGTGGGTTTTTATGATTTAAATAGTATGCAAATATTGCATCAAAAAGCTAAAAGTTTAGATGAGCTGAAAGAAAGACTTAAAGATTTGGTTCTTATGAGCAAGGAAGAAATAGAGTTTGAAAATGAACAAGATGAGTATTGTCCTTATAAACTCATTTATAAAAAGGAATTAAAATGAGTCAATTTGAGCCTTTTTTAGCACTAGAAGCGAGTGCGGGAAGCGGAAAAACCTTTGCCTTGAGTGTGCGTTTTGTAGCACTTATTTTAAAAGGAGCTAGGATTAATGAAATTTTAGCTTTAACTTTTACCAAAAAAGCTGCTAATGAAATGCAAAAAAGAATTATTGAGACTTTTTTAAATTTAGAAAAAGAAAATAAAACCAGTGAATGCAATGAACTTTGCAAGCTTTTAGGTAAAGATAAAGAAGAGCTTATTTCTTTAAGAGATGCTAAAAAAGAAGAATTTTTAAGAACAGAGTTAAAAATCAGTACTTTTGATGCTTTTTTCGGAAAAATTTTGCGTGTTTTTGCTTTAAATTTGGGCTTAAGTAGTGATTTTACAATGAGTGAAGAGAAGCTTGATGTAAGAGAGATTTTTTTAAAACTTCTTAAAAAAGATGAATTAAAAGATTTGGCTTATTATATTAATTTAGTTGATGAGAAAGAAAATTTTTTTAACGAGCTTGAAAAATTTTATGAGAATGCTTATTTTCAAAATCGTCCTAAAATTCCAAATCCATCTAAAGTTTATATCAATAAAGCTTATAGTGAGTTAAGAAGTTATTGTTTGGGTCTTACTCATGTAAAAAATTATAAAAATTTGTGCGACATTTTTAAAAGTGAAGTTTTAGATTTATCCGTGTTTATGCAATCAAGTTTTATGACAAAATTTGAAAGTACAAAATATTTGCAGGATTTAGAAAGCACTAACTTGCATTTTAGCACAAAAAGAATGGAACTTATAAATGCTTTAAATACTTATGCTATAGAGCTTGAAAATTATAAAATTGCTAATTTAATGAATCTTTTAAATCATTATAGTGAAGCTAAAAATATATTTCATAAAGATAAAAATACCTTAAATTTCCAAGATGTGAGTAAAAAAGTTTATGAGTTAATAACCAGTGAATTTAAGGATATGATTTATTTTCGTTTAGATGGTTTTATTTCGCATTTGCTTATTGATGAATTTCAAGATACAAGCGTGATCCAATATCAAATTTTACGCCCTTTGATTGCTGAGCTTGTTTCAGGAGAAGGAGTTAAGAAAAATCGCACTTTTTTTTATGTAGGAGATAAAAAACAAAGTATTTATCGCTTTCGTAAAGGAAAAAAAGAATTATTTGATTTGTTAAAACAAGAATTTAGTCAAATTAAAAGTGATAATTTAAATACTAATTATCGTTCTAAAGAGCTTTTGGTTGATTTTGTTAATGAAACTTTTAAAGAAAAAATCAAAGATTATAAAGAGCAATTTGCCTTAGAAAGTAAAAAAGGCGGTTATGTGCGTATTGTGGAATCTAAAGAACAAAAGGTTAAAAACCAAGCCCAAGAAATCAAGGAAAAGACTTTAGAAACTTTATTTGAGCAAATTGATTTTTTAAGATCTAAAAATATTTCTTATGATGATATTTGTATTTTGTGTTGGAAAAATAGTGATGCAGATATGGTTTTGGATTTTTTAAGAGAGCAAAATATTCCTGCATTTACCCAAAGTAATGTTTTGCTTGAAAATAAAGCAAGCGTAAGACTTGTTTTAGAATATGCTAAATATTGTATTTTTGGTGATGAATTTTACTTGGTATTTTTAAAAGAACTTTTAGGTTTTGAGCCGAGAAAAATCACCCTTGATTTTTCAAAAAATGCTATGGAAAATGTACTTTTTTTAATAAAGGAATTAAAACTTGATTTAAATGATATCGCTTTAATACAATTTATCGAATATGCTAAAACTAAGGAGAATTTTTTAAAGCTTTTATTTGAGCCTTGTACTTTGAAAATAGTAAGCGAACAAAATATGGGTATTAGTATTATGAGTGTGCATAAATCCAAGGGTTTGGAATTTGATCATGTGATTTTGCTTGATAGTTTATCTAAAAACAATTCAAACAATGAAGATATCATGCTTGAATATGACATCAATCAAGGCTGGCAACTCCATATTAAAGATAAAATTCGAGAGCTTACTAAAGAGTCTATTTATACACTTTTTAAAGAAAATATTATAAGGGCAAATTATGAAGATGATATCAATAAACTTTATGTGGCTTTTACAAGAGCTAAGGAAAGTTTGATCGTCATAAAAAGAAATGAAGAAAGTGTAAATGGAAATTATCCAAGTTATTTTAAGGGAGGATTTTTAAATATACACTCTCAGGAGAGAGGTTTTTTAGAAAGCAAAGAACAAATTTTAAGTGTTAAAAAAGAAAGTATTCAAGCTTTACAAAAATTTGAAAAAATTAGCCCACAAGAAGTTCAAAGCGAAGAAAGACTTGATAGTAAAGAGCTATATTTTGGAAATGCTTTTCACTTTTTTATGCAAAATTTAAAATTTCCTAAGAGTGAAAATTTTCAAATACTTACTCAAAGATGCAAGAGCAAATTTAGACATTTTTTAGATGAGGGTGATTTTGAAAAGCTTTTTAAAAGAATTGAAATTTTGCTGAAAAATACTCAATTTCAAAATTTAATTGGTGATGGAAAGCTTTTAAAAGAACAAGCTTTGAGTTTTAATGGAGAAATTAAACAATTAGACTTGCTTGCTTTAAAAGATGAAGAAGCTTTCATAATTGATTATAAAACAGGTCTTGCTATGCAAGATAAACATAAAGAGCAAGTAAGAACTTATAAGATCGCCATTAGTGAAATTTTGAAAAAAGATAAAGTGCGTGCTTTTATAGTTTATTGTTTGGAAAATGAAATTCAAATTTTGGAAATATAAACTTTATTTTTACTTAAATTAAGTAAAAATTAATATTATTTTTTATACAATCACATTTTAAATTTTTGGCAAAGGTAAAAATTATGACAAAGATAACAAAGCCAAACGAAGTAAAACGAGAATGGATTGTTTTAGACGCAGAAGGCAAACGCTTTGGTCGTCTTTTAACTGAAGTAGCAACAATTTTGAGAGGCAAAAACAAGCCTTGCTTTACTCCAAATGTTGATTGTGGTGATTATGTAATTATCATCAATGCTTCAAAAGCTGTATTTACAGGTGCTAATAAAGCAGAAGATAAGCTTTATCATAGACATTCAGGATATTTTGGAAGTGTAAAAAGCGAAAAATTTGGTGATTTACTTGAAAAAAATCCTGCAAAATTATATAAATTAGCAGTTAGAGGTATGCTTCCTAAAACAAATTTGGGCAGAGCTATGCTTAAAAAATTAAAAATCTATGCGGGTAGTGAGCACCCACACACTGCGCAAATTGCTAAAGAAGGAAAATAATCATGGCAACAACATACGCAACAGGTAAGAGAAAAACTGCTATCGCAAAGGTATGGGTAAAACCAGGTAGTGGTAAAATTAGTGTTAATGGTGTTGATTTAAACACTTGGCTTGGTGGGCACGAGGCAATTAAGCTTAAAGTGGTTCAACCTTTACTTGTGACTAAACAAGAAACTTCAATGGATATTAAAGCAACTACTTTAGGCGGGGGCTATAGTGCTCAAGCTGAAGCTTTAAGACATGGAATTTCAAGAGCTTTAGCAGCTATGGATGCTGATTTTAGAGCTTTATTAAAACCTAAAGGACTTCTTACTAGAGATAGTAGAACTGTTGAACGTAAAAAATACGGACGTCGCAAAGCAAGAAGAAGCCCGCAATTCTCTAAACGTTAATATTTTTTGGTGGGATTTTCCCACCTTTCTACAATTTTTTATAAAACTCATCCTTTTTTCTATCATTTATGATATAATTGCAAAATTTAAATTTTTATTTTATAACACAATGAAAGGTTTTTTCTGTGAAAAAAATATTATTATGTTTAGGTTTGGCAAGTGTTTTATTCGGTGCTGATAACAATGTAAAATTTGAAATCACTCCAACTTTAAACTATAATTACTTTGAGGGTAATTTAGATATGGATAATCGTTATGCACCAGGGATTAGACTTGGTTATCATTTTGACGATTTTTGGCTTGATCAATTAGAATTTGGGTTAGAGCATTATTCTGATGTTAAATATACAAATACAAATAAAACTACAGATATTACAAGAACTTATTTGAGTGCTATTAAAGGTATTGATGTAGGTGAGAAATTTTATTTTTATGGTTTAGCAGGTGGAGGATATGAGGATTTTTCAAATGCTGCTTATGATAATAAAAGCGGTGGATTTGGACATTATGGTGCGGGTGTAAAATTCCGTCTTAGTGATTCTTTGGCTTTAAGACTTGAAACTAGAGATCAAATTAATTTTAATCATGCAAACCATAATTGGGTTTCAACTTTAGGTATTAGTTTTGGTTTTGGTGGCAAAAAGGAAAAAGCTGTAGAAGAAGTTGCTGATACTCGTCCAGCTCCACAAACAAAATGTCCTGTAGAACCAAGAGAAGGTGCTTTGTTAGATGAAAATGGTTGCGAAAAAACTATTTCTTTGGAAGGTCATTTTGGTTTTGATAAAACTACTATAAATCCAACTTTTCAAGAAAAAATCAAAGAAATTGCAAAAGTTTTAGATGAAAATGAAAGATATGATACTATTCTTGAAGGACATACAGATAATATAGGTTCAAGAGCTTATAATCAAAAGCTTTCAGAAAGACGTGCTAAAAGTGTTGCTAATGAACTTGAAAAATATGGTGTAGAAAAAAGTCGCATCAAAACAGTAGGTTATGGTCAAGACAATCCTCGCTCAAGCAATGACACTAAAGAAGGTAGAGCGGATAATAGAAGAGTGGATGCTAAATTTATTTTAAGATAATGAATAAAACTATTTTATTTGATTTAGATGGCACTTTAATTGATTCTACTGATGCTATTTTAAATTCTTTCCAAGGAGCTTTTAAAGCCCTTGGATTAACTTCTAAAAATAATGGAGAAATCAAAAATCTCATAGGTTATCCCTTAGAGCAAATGTTTAGAATGCTTTATCCAGATAAAATAAATTTAAGTAAAGAATTTGTGTTAGCTTATCGTGAAATTTATGCACAAATTTATTTAGAACAAACCACTCTTTTGTCTAAAGCAAAAGAAGCATTAGAACTTGGAAGCGAAATTGCAGATCTTGGTATAGTTACAACAAAAGGAGGTAAATTTACTCCGATTCTACTTGATTATTTGGGAGTTAAAAAATTCTTTAAAACTTTAATTACTCTTGAAGATGTCACGAATCCAAAGCCAAGTTCTGAACCTATAATTTTAGCCTTAAAAAGACTCAATAAAACTCAAGAAAATGCCTATATGATAGGCGATACAATACTAGATATTCAAGCTGCAATTTCTGCTAATATCACTCCTTTGGCCTTAACTTGCGGCTATGGCAATGAAAATGAATTAAAAGCCCATTCTATGGTATTTTTAAATGCATATGAGGCTGTTAATTATATAGCTAGATTAAACTAATTTCAAGTTTTAGTTAAACGCCTTTTAAGAGAATTTATAGTAAATTGATAGCTAAAAAATTATAAAAATTATCAATATAAAGGAAGGTCTCAATGGGTAAAATTATGAAAACTATGGACGGAAATGAGGCTGCTGCATACGCTGCGTATGCTTTTACTGAAGTTGCTGGAATTTATCCTATTACACCTAGTTCTCCTATGGCTGATTACACCGATATGTGGGCAGCTGCAGGAAAAAAAAATCTTTTTGGAGTTCCTGTAAAAATCGTAGAAATGCAAAGTGAAGCAGGAGCTGCAGGTAGTGTGCATGGATCTTTACAAGCTGGGGCTTTGACTACAACTTATACGGCTTCTCAAGGATTACTCCTTAAAATTCCAAATATGTATAAAATAGCAGGTCAATTACTCCCCTGTGTAATCCATGTAGCAGCGCGTTCTTTGGCTGCTCAAGCTTTGTCTATCTTTGGTGATCATCAAGATATTTATGCGGCAAGACAAATTGGTTTTGCTATGCTTTGTTCGCATTCTGTGCAAGAAACCATGGACTTAGCTGGTGTAGCACATTTAGCTGCAATTAAGGGAAGAGTGCCATTTTTACATTTTTTTGATGGTTTTAGAACAAGCCATGAAATTCAAAAAGTTGAAGTAATGGATTATGCGCATTTTGATAGATTATTAGATAGAGAAGCTTTGCTTGAATTTAGAAATAATGCTTTAAATCCAGAAAATCCAAAAACACGTGGAACAGCACAAAATGATGATATTTATTTTCAAACTAGAGAAGTAAGTAACCGTTTTTATGATGCTTTGCCTGATGTTGTTAATGAATATATGCAAGAAATTTCAAAAATCACAGGTAGAGAATATAAGCCATTTACTTATTATGGACACAAAGAGCCAGAGCGTGTGATTGTTGCTATGGGTTCTGTGACTCAAGCACTTGAAGAAGTAGTAGACTATCTTAATGCTAAGGGTGAAAAGGTAGGGATTTTAAAAGTTTATCTTTATCGCCCATTTAGTTTAAAATATTTCTTTGATGTTATGCCAAAATCAGTGAAAAAAATCGCGGTTTTAGATAGAACCAAAGAACCAGGAAGTCTTGGAGAGCCACTTTATCTTGATGTAAAATCAGCTTTTTATGGAAGAGAAAATGCTCCTGTTATAGTGGGTGGAAGATACGGACTTTCTTCAAAGGATGTTGATCCTGCTCAAATGATAGCAGTATTTGAAAATCTTAAACTTGATAATCCAAAAGATGGCTTTACTGTAGGTATAGTTGATGATGTAACTCATACTTCACTGAGTACTGGAGAGAAAATTTCACTTGGAGATGAAAGTACGATCGAATGTTTATTTTACGGACTTGGTGCTGATGGAACTGTGGGCGCAAATAAAAACTCGATTAAAATCATCGGAGATAAAACGGATTTTTACGCTCAAGCTTATTTTGCTTATGATTCTAAAAAATCAGGGGGTTATACAAGAAGCCATTTAAGATTTTCTAAAAAACCTATCCGTTCAACTTATCTTGTTTCAACTCCGCATTTTATCGCTTGTTCGGTAGCGGCTTATTTGGAAATTTATGATGTTTTAGCAGGAATTCGTAAAGGTGGAACTTTCCTTTTAAATAGTATTTGGAATGCTGAAGAAACCATAAGACAACTTCCAGATGCAGTAAAGAAAACTTTAGCCGAAAAAGAAGTAAATTTTTATATCATCAATGCAACCAAACTAGCTCGTGATATAGGTTTGGGAAATCGTACAAATACCATTATGCAATCAGCCTTTTTCAAACTTGCAAAAATCATTCCTTATGAAGACGCACAAAAATACATGAAAGAGCTTGCGTATAAATCTTATAGTAAAAAAGGCGATGCTATTGTAGAAATGAATTACAAGGCTATTGATGTGGGTGCTGATGGACTTGTAAAAGTTGAAGTAGATCCAAATTGGAAAAATTTAGAGCTTAAAGAAAAAGAACAAACCAATGCCTATAAAGGTACTGAATTTGTTGAAAAAATCGTAAAACCTATGAACGCAGCTAAGGGTGATGATTTACCTGTTTCAGCCTTTTTAGGTTATGAAGATGGAAGTTTTGAACACGGCACAACCGAATACGAAAAACGCGGTGTTGGGGTTATGGTACCAAGATGGATAGAGGCAAATTGTATCCAATGTAATCAATGTGCTTCAGTTTGTCCGCATGCTGTTATCAGGCCATTTTTGATTAATGATGAAGAAATGGCAAATGCACCTCGCGGTGTAAAAGATCATGCTTTAGAAGCTAAAGGAACCAAAGGAGAAAAATTAAGCTTTAAAATTCAAGTTTCTCCACTTGATTGTACAGGCTGTGAGCTTTGTGTTCATGAGTGTCCTACTAAAGAAAAATCTTTGGTTATGGTACCACTTCAAGAAGAGATGGATTTTGGTGAGCAAGAAAATGCGGATTATTTATTTAAAGAAATCACATACAAAGATGATATTTTAAATAAAGAAACTACAAAAGGAGCACAATTTGCCCAACCTTTATTTGAATTCCATGGAGCTTGTCCTGGATGTGGAGAAACTCCTTATATTACTTTAATTACAAGATTGTTCGGTGAAAGAATGATTGTGGCTAATGCGACAGGTTGTAGTTCTATTTATGGGGGTTCAGCTCCATCAACTCCTTATAGAAAAAGTGTGAAAAATGGACACGGTCCTGCTTGGGGAAATTCACTTTTTGAAGACAATGCTGAGTTTGGTTTGGGTATGAAAATTGCAACTGAAAATACAAGACACCGCATTGAATATATCATGAATGAAAGTATGCAAGAAGTTCCAAATGCTTTATCAGCCCTTTTTAAAGATTGGATTGCAAATAAAGATAATGGTGCTATGTCTGCGGAAATTAAAGATAAAATGATCCCTATTTTAGAGCAAAATAAAAATATTAAAGCGGTGCAAGATATATTAGAGCTTAAACAGTATTTAAGTAAAAAATCTCACTGGATTTTTGGTGGTGATGGTTGGGCTTATGATATAGGCTATGGCGGACTTGATCATGTTTTAGCAAGTGGAGAAAATGTAAATATTTTAGTGCTTGATACAGAAGTTTATTCTAATACAGGCGGTCAAAGTTCAAAATCTTCTAGAACAGGAGCTGTAGCACAGTTTGCAGCAGCAGGCAAACCTATACAGAAAAAAGATCTAGGTCAAATTGCTATGACTTATGGTTATATTTTTGTAGCACAAGTAAATTCAACGGCAAATTATACTCATCTTATCAAAGCTATCACTGCAGCTGAGGCCTATGATGGACCATCTTTGGTGATTTGTTATTCTCCTTGTATAGCTCATGGTATTAAAGGTGGGCTTGGTTACTCAGGAGAGCAAGGTGAGCTTGCTACAAAATGTGGTTATTGGCCACTTTATACCTTTGATCCTCGTTTAGAAGAGCAAGGAAAAAATCCTTTAACTCTAACAGGAAAAGAGCCTGATTGGGATTTATATGAGCAATTTTTAATGAATGAAGTGCGTTATAATTCACTTAAAAAAGCAAATCCTGAACACGCTGCTGAGCTTTTTGAACGCAATAAAAAAGACGCTCAACGTCGCTATAGACAGCTTAAGCGTATCGCTATGGCTGATTATAGCAATGAGGTTGAAAGCTGATAAAATATATTTTTAGTGCTACATTGTGTTTTAGCACTTTGTTGGCACAAGATAATTTTGAAGAGTATTTTAAACTGATAGATAAAGAAAATCGCATAAATTTTAATACTCTTCAAAGCCCATTTGTGAATCCTACTTTTGAAAAATTAAGACATATTAAAATTACTGCAATTATGCTTGATAAAGTAAAAATTTATGATCGATGGTATAAAAAAGGTGATATGATTGATGATGCTATAATATATGAAATAAATACTAAAGAGATTAAATTCCAATATGATAATTTAGAAATTGCAATCCAAATAAATAAAAATGATAAGATTAATATTAATTAACATTCTTTTTTGCCATTATCTTTATGCTTTAGATTGTCAAAAGCGTCTTTTTGATATCAGTATTAATGAAAAATTAAGCATACAAGAAAGTCTTGATGAGCTTGCAAAATATTGTTCTTTTAGTATTATTGTTAAAGATAAAATTGCCAAAGAAAAATTAGAAACATTGCAAAACTCTGTCAATATTCATCAAATGAGTTTGGACGAAATTTTTAATTTTTTTATCAAAGAGCATGATCTTAGCTATGATTTTGATGGTAAAATTTTAAGAATTTCAGGCATTAATACGAAGATTTTTAAGATAAGTTATATCACTTCTATCAGAGAAGGACAAAGCATAACTAAAGCGTCTGTAGACGCTAAACCAAGGCAAAGTGAATATAGCGGTAGTTTTGATGACGCAGAAGACAATATGATTAAAAGTATGGAAAAATTTGATTTTTGGCAAAATATAGAAAAAGAGATTATTGTATTATTAAAAAATTCTCATGAAGATTATGAGGCTAAAACTCCCATTATAAATCCCAATGCAGGTCTTATTATAGTAACTGGAACAAATTCTCAGTTAAAAAGTGTGAAAAATTATTTGCAAAAACTAGAAAATCGTCTTAAAAAACAAGTTATTATCGATGTTAGCATACTTGCTGTGAGTTTAAATGAAAGCCATTCTAGTGGGATTAATTGGTAAAATTTTAATATAGGTTTAAATTCGCAAGTAAATAATGAAAATTCTTTTATTCAGTTTCAAAATGGGCAAGGTTTTGTTAAGAATTTGGGTTTAAGGGCGAATTTAAATTTTGATTCTATTATTAACTTTCTTTCTCAAAATGGAAAACTAGCGTGCTTTCTAATCCAAAGCTTATGGCTTTAAATAACCAACAAGCCATTATTTCTGTAGGCGATACTATAAATTATCAAGTCAAAGAAAGTTCTAAAGGCACTGAAAATGGGACTACTGTTAGTGAAAGTTATAATAATTATTCTATTTTTGTAGGCATTTTACTCAATATCTTGCCTGAAATTTCTGATGATGGAAAAATAATGCTTAGAATTAATCCAAGCTTAAGTGATTTTAAGTATCCAGAAGATAATAAACGACAAAAAGAACCAAGAACTATTGCTCCTGATACCATACAAAAAAAGCTTTCTAGTGTTGTGCAAGTAGAGAATAATCAAACTTTAATTTTAGGTGGATTGATTTCTCACGATAAATCTAATGAGAAAAATTCTATCAATTTTCTATCAAAAATTCCAATTCTAGGTTCTTTGTTTAAAGGAGAAGTTTTAAATTCTAAAGCAACCGAAATTGTTTTTATTATCACTCCAAGTATAGTAGATAGTGTAAACGCTCCAAGTCTTAAAGATCTAGGATTTAAGCATTATGAGTAAAATTATTCCATTTAGAGAAGAAATTTTTCATCAAATCAATCAAATTTTAGAAAGCCAAAAAGCTTTTATTTTTTTATGGGGAAAAAGTGGTAGCGGTAAAAGTGTATTGTTGCAAAGATTGGCAAAAAAATATAATGTTGATTTTATTAATGAAAATTTTAAAGATCAGAGTTTCTTAAAAGAAAAAATTGAGTTTTTGATTTCACAAGGTCAGAGTTTAATCATTCTTGATGAAGTAGGAATGTATGATTATGCAATGCTAGAAAGCATTAGGATTTATAGTGATTCTATAAGTTTTGTTTTAAGTTCTCATAAAAAGTTAAATATACTTAAAAAAGAGCATTTTAAAAGTCGTTTAAGTGCTTGTTTTGAATTGAAAAATATTAGTCTTTTAGAGCTTGATGATTATATTAAATTGAAATTCGGAATGAATTTTTCAAATAAATGTCTTAAGTTTTTACAAAAAATTTCTCAAGGAAATTTAAGATATATTGATAAAACTTTAAAAAGTTTTTATGAGATAAATAGTTTTTTTGATACAAACAAAAGTCAAGAGTATATTTTAAAGCTTAGTGCTTTAGAGAATGGCTTATTAAGGTAAGGTATGCAAGAAAGAATTAAAGAACTTGAGCTTAGGTATAAATATTTTTTACTTAAAAAATATTTAAAATATTTATTTTTAATTGTTTTAATCTTAGTGATAGCATTTTGTTTTTTTGTGCTAATGCAAAAATATAATAAGCAAAAAAATATTTATTTGCAAGCTATTGAACATAAAAAGCATTTAGAGCAAAAGATTCTTCAAGCGCAAATTTTACAAGAAAAAAATAAGATTTCTAGGGAAAAGTTATATAAAGAACTAGAAGAAGTTAAAGCGGTGCGGGAAAATACACACATTAGTAAGATAGAAATTGATTCTAAAATTTTAAATATTTCTGATTTAAAAAAATCTTTTTATCAAAATCCAAGCTATGAAAAGGCATTAAATTTAGCTAAGAAGTATTTTGATATTAAAGCTTATCAAAAGACAATATTTGGGCTTTAAAAGCCAATGAACTTGACAAGCAAAAACAAGATTCTTGGCTGATTTTTGCTCAGGCTAAAAGAGCTTTAGGTGAAGAAAAAGAAGCTCAAAGTGCTTTAGATGCTTATATAAATTATTATGGTTTAATGGAATTAGATGGAAAGTAGAATGGATAAAATTTTTCAAGCTTATATTGATAATGAAATAAGTCTTGATGAAATTTGCACTAAATTTAATATCACTTCTTGGGATTTTTTTAAAAAATTAGCAAATTTTTGTAATTTACATTTTGTTGATTTAGATGAAGATAATGATTTTATTTATGAAGGTATACCTTTTTCTTTACTTTTAAAATTTAAATTTCTGCTTATTAAAAACAATGACGGCTTTATGATTGTTAGATCTAAACCTTGTTCTTTAGAGCTTTTAGAGCAAGTTAAGACTTTTATGATTTGTGAAAAAATCGTCACTGCAATTGCCGATGAATTAAAGATAGCTAAAATTTTAAATCAAATTCGTATTCAAGAGGAGATTAAAAGATTAAGCATTAAGCTTAGACTTGAATGGCAAGAAAATCAAAAAAGAGATGATCAAAGTTGCATCAGTCAAATTTTTGATTTTTTATTACATGAAATTTTATCTTTTCATGCGAGTGATATTCATATAGAAGCAAGGAATGATGATGCTTTGATTAGGTTTAGGGTTGATGGAATTTTGCGTGAATTTGCTATTTTTGAGAAGGATGTTTATGAAGCTTTGGTTTTTCATGTCAAATTTTTAGCTTGTTTGAATTTAGCTGAATCAAGAAAAACACAAGATGGAAGTTTTGAATTAGATTTTGAAAATGAAAGATATGATTTTCGTGTTTCATGTTTGCCTTTGATTTATGGCGAAAGTGTTGTTATAAGAATTTTAAAACATGATAAAGAAATTTTGGATTTGTATAAACTAAATCTTGGAAATAAAAATTTAGAAATTTTAAAAAAGATTTTACATCGTCCCAATGGAATGATTTTATTAACCGGCCCTACAGGTAGTGGTAAAAGCACAACTTTATACGCGTGTTTAAATGAGTTGAAAAGTATTGAAAAAAAAGATTATCTCCGCAGAAGATCCTATAGAGTATAAAATTCCTTTAGTGCAGCAAATTTTACTCAATTCAAAAGTTGGAGTCGAGTTTAATAGTGTTTTAAGAGCAATTTTAAGGCAAGATCCTGATATTATCATGATAGGAGAAATTCGCGATGAAGAAAGTTTAGATATTGCACTTAAAGCTTCTTTAACAGGTCATTTGCTTTTAAGCACCTTGCATACTAATGATGCTCTTAGTACCATTGATAGGCTTTTGGATATGCAAGCAAAAAGTTACTTGATAGCATCGGCTTTGAGTCTTGTTATAGCACAGCGTTTGGTTAGAAAACTTTGTCCTTGGTGCAAACAAAAAAGCAAAAAACATTATATTGAATTTGAAGGTGAATTTTTTGAACCAAAAGGATGCGAGCGTTGTCATCATAGTGGATTTTTTGGCAGAGAATTAATCGCTGAATGCTTAGAGATCAATGAAGATTTAGCTTGTGCAATTAGGGAAAATCAAGATAAAACGATTTTAATGGAGCTTGCAAAAAAATATGGTTTTCAAACTATGTTTGAACAAGGTTTAAAAAAAGCCAAAGAAGGTCTTACAAGTATAGATGAGCTTTTAAGGGTTGTAAGATGAAATTTTATGAAGTAGAATTTCTTAAAAACAATCAAAATTATACAAAAACTATAAAAGCTGAAAATTTAAATACAGCACAAGCAAAAGCCTTATCAAAGAATTGGAAAATCATTAATATAAAAGAAATTCAAAAATCTAATTTTCAGAGATTAAAAGATGAAAATTTTATACTCTTTTTTAAAGAGCTGGCTTTATTGTGTGAAGTTGGATTAAGTGTTCAAGAAGCGATTAGAGAATTATATCTTATGCATTCTTGCAAGATTATGAAAAAAATATTAGACAATTTAATTTTAGCTCAAAATCTAAATCAAGCTTTTGAAAATGCTAATTTTGGATTAAATCGTGCGGAGTTAGCCTTGATTAAAACGGCTGAAAAGACAGGAAAAATCAGCGAAGTGTTTAGTCAAATTTCTAAACTTCGAGAAAAAAGCTTAGAGACTCAAAAACAATTAAAAAAGGCTTTTAGATATCCTACTTTGGTTTTTTTAAGTATTTTTGTTTTTAATGCTTTTTGTAGTGCCTAATTTTAAAGATTTATTTGAAAATTTAGGCACGAGTTTGCCTTTTATCACGCATGTAATGTTAGAAATTTATAATTTTTTAGATGACTATGGAATTTTTTGCATATTTTTGTTTGTTATTTTTATTGTTATGCTTATTTTAGCTTATAAAAATTTTCATTCTTTTGCTTTTTCTTGCGATTTTTTATTTTTAAAAATACCTTTGATTTCTCGTTTGATTATTTATAATCAAAATTATTATTTTTTTATGGTTTTTCTTTGCTTTTAAAAAATGGAATTTCAATATCTAAAGCTTTTGATTTAGCTATTATAGGGCTTGAAAATAAATTTTTAATTTTTCAGTATAAAAAACTTTTTAGTTTTATAGATTCTGGTCTTGAGTTAAGTCAGGCTTTTAAAAAGATTGATATTTTTGATTCTTTGGTATTTTCTATGCTTAGCGTTGCGATGAAAAGTGGAAGACTTGAAGTGTTAAGTGAAGAAATTACCAAATATTATCAACAAAAAAGTGAAAATTTAATGGATAGATTTTTGATTTTTTTAGAGCCTATGATGACTTTATTTGTGGCGCTTTTAGTTTTGTTTTTGGCTTTAGGTATATTTTTACCTATGTGGGAGCTTAGCTCAGGGGTCAATTTTAACTAAAATAATCCCAAGCTACTTTAATGATAGTGGCTCCTACAACGATTAAAAATAAAGTTTTTATAAACTTTCCATTAGTTTTTAATACAAGTTTTGAGCCTAAATAAGCTCCTAAAACTTGTCCTACGCCCATAAGCAAGCCTACAGCCCATAAAAGTTCGTATTGCCATAAAAATATAGCAAGGGCAATAATATTGCTTGTAAAATTTAAAATTTTAGTATTAATGCTTGCTTTTTTCATATTAAAACCTAGTAGCATCACACAAGCAAAAATCCAAAATGAACCCGTTCCAGGCCCTAAAAATCCATCATAAAATCCTAAAGTTAAGCCACAAATTAAATGAAAAATTTTGATATTTTTTATTTTAGGTTCACTTTCGTGTTTGCCTAAGTTAGGACGTAAGGCTGTATATAAGAAAGTAAGAGTTAAAAAGATTAAGATAATAAGCTTTAATTGCTCATCTTTTACAAAAAGAACACTATAACTTCCTATAGCTGCTCCTAAGGCTGTAAAAAAAACACCCCAAGCAAGATGAGGTAGAGTGGTGGATTTAAAATAAGTTAAAGTAGCTGTAAAAGAACCAAAGACGCTTTGGAGTTTGTTTGTTGCTAAGGATAAATGCGCAGGAATTCCACAGGCTATGAGTGCTGGTAGAGTAATAAGCCCTCCTCCACCTACAATAGAATCTATAAAACCAGCAAAAAGAGCTACAAAAAAAAGTATGAAATAATAAATTGTATCTAAGTGCTCAAAGCCCATTTTTCACTCCTTAAATTTGTCAATTTCCTTACTTTGCCCTAAACGATAGAGTGCAAAGTCATATTTTATGGGATCATTTGCATCTAATTTTTTTAAATTTTGCGTGAGTTCTAAAACACTTTTATAATCATATATTTTACGCTTTAGAAGTCCTAAAGTCAAGGAAATTTTATGTGTATGTGTATCAAGTGGAATTAAAAGATCTTTGGTGTGAATTTTGGTAAAAAGTCCAAGATCAAGTTCATCTTTTCTAACCATCCATCTTAGATACATATTATAGCGTTTAAGAGGTGAAGTAGGGGTGTTTTGCCAAATTTTTCCAAAGAAAAATTCATACCCATAACTTGAATATGAATTTAAGGTTTTGATTTTTTGTATAAAAGCTAAGATGGCATCTGTGGTATTTTCTCTTTTTTGATAGGCTTGATAAAAAAGTTCGTAGAGTGAAATTTCATTTTTAAGTCTTGAAAGAGTGATAAAAATTTCTTGTATATCTTTCTCATTTTGAAAGCGGTATTTTAAATTTTTAAGTTCTTTTTTTATTTGTTTTTCTTGAAGGTTTAATAAAGAAAAATCAAGTTTTTTTAGAAAATTTACTATATTTTTAGCATTTCCATAGGCAAATAAAGCACAAATTAAGGCAATAAATTCATCATTGTGAATTTTAGCAATTTGCAAAGGATCTGGAGTTTCAAAAAGGGAATGATTGGTATTTTTTTGATTGGCTAAAAAATCAAGCTTAGCTTTAAGATGGATAAAATTTTTCACTTGATATTGCTAGAGCTTAAGATTTAAGTCCTAGTAAGGTATCAAGCATTTGATCTACGGTTGAGACGATTTTTGCTGCAGCACCGTAACTTGATTGGTATTGTATAAGAGCGGCTAATTCTTCATTTGTATTTACACCACTTTTAGATTGGTATTCGCTATAAACAGAATTATAAAGAGTTTCATTGCTTGAATTTACAACATTGTTATTTTCACCATCTGAAGCTATTTTACCTGTAAGTTTGCGGTAATATTCTTCCATGGTAAGATTATCAATAGTGCCATCTTCATTATAAAAATTAACTTTATCATATTGAAGTTGGATGATTTTATTTGCCATGTCATTGCCACTATCAACCCCATTTGAGCTTGCTCTTACTGTGCTTGGATCATTTAAGATAGAATCTTTTACTTTCATATCACTTGCATCAGTTCCGCTGAAAAAACCACCTATACTAAACGCACCTGCGAAATTTGTGCCTTTATCTTCAATAGCTACCTTAAAGCCTGATTTTGCATTGATTTGAAATAAACCATCTCCAGTTTTTGCATCGTAGCTAAAACTTGCATTGATATGATCATCAACATCATTATTTGCATTGTGATCGTTATTATCATCTGTATTAGCATTGATTTGACGCATGATATCATTCATGGTTGTATTTACATCTATGGTGATGGTTTTGGTGAGTTTTTTATCGCCTTTATCATCATAAATGACTATATCAAAACTTCCTGGTTGTATGGTTCTGTCGTAATTAACTAAAGGAATATCTCCTTTAAGTCCAGATAGATAATCAGAAGTAACAGAACTTTTCGCAGAACTTGCATAAAGATTGTTAGTTTCATTGATCATGGTCTTAGCAAAAGTATCTAAAGAATCCATATAATCTTGGATAATTCCATCTTCATATTTTCCTTCGCTTTTGCTATAGTTTCTACCGCGTAAGTCAAGTTGAGCACCAAGCTGTCCACCGTTAATCTTTGCAGTAAGATCGCGAACTTTTTCATCAGGAGTTTCATAATAAATGCTATAAGATTTATTTTTATCATCATAATCAAGCTTTAAAGGATGAAAATTTATCCCATCTACTATACTAAAACCTTCTATACTTAGATTGTATTGATGTCCTGGATCAGTGATGGTTGTATCAAGGCGATTGTCTTGATTGATTTCATTTTTGCTTGCAACTGCACTAACTAGCTTTGAAAGGGTAAGTTCAAGTTCATCTCTTCTATCCCTAAGCTCATTTGCGTGTTCTGTTGGTAAGGCTTCTTGTCCATAAATTTGTTTATTTATAGTGGCAATTTCTTCACCAATTCTATTAATCTCATCAACCGTATTTTTAATATCATCATTTACTTTTTTTTGGATTTTATCCAAGGTTGCAAAAGTGTTATTAACGCTTTCTGTTAAGGTTTGAGAAGCTTTTACAAGGGCTATTTTTGTGGCATTTTCATTGGGGTTGGATGCAAAATCATTCCAAGCTTTGTTATAATTTTCTAAATCTTTCAAAATTCCAGTATTTTGTAAGTCTGGAAAACGCTGAGCGATTTCTTGTAAGGTTGAAGCCATATATTTAGTGTATTCTAGTTGGTTTGATGCACCTTTTAATTTGTAGTAAGAATACTCATCATGCAAACGCACTATACTTTCTATAGCAGTTCCTGTGCCTACTTGAACTCCACCTGTGGTAATATACCCATTTGTAGTTTGCACTACTCTTTGGCGTGTATAAAAAGTTGCATTAGCATTTGAGATATTATTTCCAGTTGTTGCGATTTGAACTTCGCTTGCCTTTAAGCCTGTAACACCTGTGTATAATGTTCCAAAAATACCCATTATAAATCCTTATACATTGATCTTGAAAATTGACTCTGGATTTGTCTTTTTATCTCCATAAGCATTATTTGTTCCATCATTGATATCAAACATTTTATTTACTAAGCTATCAAGAAAATCTTTGACAATAAGAACAAATTTAGCATACTCTTTGTTTTTGCTATGAAGGTTTTGAAGATTTTTTTTAAGTAGATCTAGCTTTTGTTTATCTTCATCATCTAAGAGTTCACTAAGCCCTTTTGTAGAGCTATTATTTAGCTCAACCAAGGCAACATCAAGCTGTTTTTTAGCTGTAATAAATTCGGCGATAAGTTTGTTTTTTTCTTCTACACTTGGCGTTACACTCTCATGTTTAGCCACTTTGATATTTTCTATATCTTCTTCGGTTAAAGCAATAAGTTTTGCTAAGATAGCATTTACTTCATCAAGTCTTTGTTTAAGCATATTTTCTCCTTTTCTCTCTCAAAAAAAGGAGAATGAAAATTTAGATTAAAGAGTCAGCAATCGCAGCAGCTGTAGCTTTTGTATCGATTTTATAAGTACCGTTTTTAATCTGCTCTGCGATTTTACTCGCTTTATCATTTTCCGTTTTTTGAGTATCGTTTGTTTTTGTTTCTTTATCTATTCTATTTGTATTTAATGTGGTATTTGCCACATAACTTTGTTGTATAGGATTGATCATTTCTGCCTCCTTGATCTTAGTTATAATCCTCTACAAACCATATCGACCCAAATTTAAAAAACTTAACCCCTTTCTTTTAAAAAATCGTATAATAATTTTGAAAAACCCATACCTCCACTTAAAGCTTTACTCATGGTATCGTTATACATGGAAGAGTATATTTCATCGCTGGCATCTTTTCCAAAGAGTGAATTTTGACTTTTTAAAGATACGTCTAAAACTTGCTTTAAAAAAAATGCTTCAAAAGCATCCGTTTGTTCTTTTAAGGCTTCATCTTCTTTGCTCTTTGTAACTATATCATTATCATTTATTTTGATGCTTGATTTTAAACTTCTTGCTTTGGCTGCGCGATCAAGTAAAGCACTATTCATACTATAAGTATTTAAAAAATTATCCACTTTCATTAGATGATCTCCAAATCTGCGTTAATTGCACCTGCGCGCTTTAAATTTTCCATAATAGCGATAATGTCATTTGGGGTTGCTCCAAGTTTGTTAAGCATTCTAGCTATATTTGCAACTGTGCTTTTTGCATTGTTGATTCTTAAGGTATTTGAACTTGGATCTACAAAACCACCATCTTTCATATCGATTTCATTTTGATTAGCTACTGCGTTATTGTTTGGATCTATTTTTATGGTGATATCTTTATGGGTGATTAAAACAGGTTCTACCTCTACATCAACTCCAGCAATCACTGTTCCTGTTCTTTCATCGATGATAACTTTGCTTTGTGGTTTATAAGCTATATCTTGTTCTAAAACTCTTGCCATAAAATCAACATTTGAAAGATCTTCAGGTTTTTTGAGTTTTACTGTGCGAGAGTCGATGGCTTTAGCCACTTCTTCGCCAAAGACAGTATTTAAAACTCTTTCTATATCGTTTGCGGTTTTAAAGTCTGCTACTTTTAAACTTAAGGTTAGATCATTGTTTTGACTAAAATTTTGTGGAATTTCTCTTTCTACATTAGCTCCACCCATTACAGTTGCAGTAGTTGAGTGAGAACCTGCTCCTCCTGGTCTAGGTGTTAAACCTCCTGTTGAGATAGAGCCTTGTGCTATGGCATAAATTTCACCATCAATCCCACGAAGTGCAGTCAGTAAAAGTGTTCCGCCTTGTAAAGATTTTGCATCACCCATAGATGAAACGGTAATATCAAGTTTATCTCCGCTTTTTGCAAAAGCTGGAAGTTTGGCTGTAACCATAACAGCTGCGGTATTTTTTGATTTGATATCGTTAGGATCTACTTTGATATTCATACCTTGCAAAAGGTTTGAGATGGATTGTAGCGTAAATTTAGAGCTTGTTCCATCGCCGCTTCCATTAAGCCCTACAACAAGTCCATAACCTATAAGTTGATTATCTCTTACACCTACAGTGTTTGCTACATCCTTGATTTGCACTGCAAAAATGCTTGTCATAAAGAGTAAAAATATCGTTAAAACTCTCATGGATTCTTCCTTTAATCTATTGTTGATGATAGATTAAGCAAGAAGTGTTCCAAGTAAGTTAAGAAGAGTAAAAACTTAAACTTGTTGATCCAAATTTCTTTTCTTTGACTTTTTGAAAATTTTGGATTTTTTCGGGAGTTTTTATGGTTGAGTGGTGTTCAAAAATGATTAAATTTAAAGTCTTTAAATCTAAATTTTCTAAAAAATGATAAATTTTTTCATAAATATCGCTAAAACCTTCTCTGATATCAAAAGGTGGGTCAAGATATAAGATGATTTCATTTTTTGAATTTTCTATGAGTCGGGGTAAAATTTCAAAAGTATTTGCATGGATTACTTCTAAATTTGGATCTATGTTTTTAGCATTTTCTAAAGCAATTTTATAAGCTTTTACATCAAGTTCTATAGCATAAGCTTTTAAAGCATAATTACTTAGTGCTTCAGCCGCCATCAAAGCACTTCCACCAAAGGCTTCAATGAAAATTTTATCTTTTAAATCTTCTCTTATTACATTAAAAACACAACTTTTTACTATGCTTTTAGTGCTTCTTGTTGTTGTAAGACTAGGCAAAAGTAGTTTTTTTCCTTTGTATTTACCACTTTTTATATTTGTATAAAGTTTTGTTTCTTTGACTTTTTTTATTTTTTCTTTAGGGGAACTAATTTCTTGTTTTTGAAGAATTTTTTTTCTTTTTTCATTGTGATTAAAAAAGTCTTTAACGCTTATAAATTCATCATTCATCATTAAGTGCTTTTACGAGTTTGTTTTTAAGATCTTTTATGGCAAGATCGATTTTATTTTCATAATCTTTTTTAAATTCCAAGGCAATAGCGTCAATTTTTTCTTCAAGCAGTCTTTTTTGTTCAAGTGCAAGTTGTAAAGCTGCTGCTTTTAAAGCATTGTCAAATTCATTTAAAGACTCAAACAAGGCTTCTTTGCTAAATGGCACGCTTAAAAATGGAGAGTTCTTAGAGATGATAAATAAGGGTTTTGCGGTGTGAATTTTTTCATCGCTAATGATGAAATCGCAATCTTTTTTCATTACCAAATGATCTTTTAAAAAAAGTTCTAAAGTTTTTTCTATGATGAGATCTTTGCATTCTAAAGAGATTTTCATATCAAACTAACCTTTAAAGTATGATTTTTTAATGATGGAGCTTGTATGCCTTGAATAAGGGCTAAAAACTCAAAACGACTTAAAATATAAAAGTCTTCAAAATCTCTCCCACTTGTTTGCATAAGTTTTTTAGCACAAGTATCAAAAAGATAAAAATCCTTTTCTTCTTTTACTACCATAAAATCAGCCCCGCTATCATAAGCGTCCAAAACAATATCTGCAGCCATTTTATAGCTTAGCGTAGGGTTTAAATTCAGTAAAGTAAAGCCATTATTTTTTATACTGTTTTCATAGGAAATAAATTTAGCCTCAAGTTTGGATTTTAAAGTATCACAAGCATTAAAACCATAAAAAGTTATATTGAAATCTTTAAAATTATGTTTAATTTCTTTAAGTTCTTTGATCTCATTATCAAAAGCATTGGTTTTAGGTAAATCAAAGTGTAAAATATTTTTATCAAAAAGCCCTAAATTTAAAATTTCATTCTGTAGGTTTTTGATCGTTGTTTCTAAAATTTCATTTTTACTTTCAAGGTGATAAAAAATACCCTTTTCTTTATCTGCTAGAGTTTTTAAAATTTCTATCTTTTTTTCAGGATATTTTTCTATCATTTTTGAGGCCAAATAAAACACTCCATCGCCCATATATTCAGGAAGATAGTCTAAAATTTCACTTGCATAATATAAATAATCATATTTTCCATAAAGCTTTTTATCCTCTTCATCGCCAAATTTTTCAAGATATTTGTATTTGTCTAAAAAATCATTTTTATCAATGATAAGATCTTTAATAGCTCTTTTTGTACTTAAAGGCTCGATACAAAGATTAAAATCAAATTCTTTTGCTATTTTTTCTAAAGGTGTAAAAAGTGGTATGATTTGCTTATTTACAACTATGTAAGTATCTTCATCTTTATCAAAATCAAAATAAATATCATCATCTTGAATTTGCAAAAGCAAATCATAAAAACTTGCAAAATTTTCATAATTATCATAAATATAAGGTTTATAATAAGCCTCATAATCCTTGGTTTTATCAAATCTAAAAATTCTTAATTCTAATTTTTTCATGGTTTTTCCTTAAATATTTCTATATTATATAAAATTTTTCTAAAATTCACTAGAATTTAAAAGGAAATTTTATAAAATCACGCATTATGAACAAAGAAGATTTTATTATCAAAGCTTTTTTAAATGAAAAAAATGGCGATGATGGAGCTATTATTGATGATTGGTGTTTTAGCAAGGATTTGTTTTTTGAAAATGTGCATTTTAAAAGGGAGTGGTTTAGCTTAGAGCAAATCGCTACAAAAGCAATGCTTGTCAATATCTCAGATGCCATTGTGATGAATGCTGTACCAAAATACGCACTTTTAGGACTTGCTTTACCAAAAAATTTAAGCGAAAATGAGATCAAAGCCTTGCAAAAAGGTTTTTTAAAAACAGCTAGGAAATTTAATATAAAAATCATAGGCGGCGATACTATAAGCAATGATAAAATAGACATTAGTCTTACTATCATTTCAAAGATTAACGATAAAGCCGTTTTTAGAAAAGGTTTAAAAAAAGGACATTTACTTGCTTATACAGGAAAATTAGGGCGAAGTTTAAAAGGGCTTGAAATTTTACAAAATGGGGGCATTTTAAAACCAAACCATGTATTTATAAAGCCAAAATTAAGAGCTAGTTTTTTTTATGAAATCGCACCTTTAATTTCTTGTGCTATGGATATTTCAGATGGTTTGAGCAAGGATTTAGCAAGACTTTTAGCCTTAAATAAATGCGGTATTTCTTGGTTTAAAAAACTTGATGATTATACGCTTTATAGCGGAGAAGAATATGAAATTTTGTTTGCTTTTGATGAAAAAGAACGGCAAAATATAGAAACAATAGCCAAAAAACACGGCGTGAAATTAAATATCTTTGGAAAAGCAGTGAAAGGAAAATATGAATTTAGCGGAAGAGAACACCATTTTTAAGCCTTTGTATAGTTTAAAACACAGTCCTATTAATGCGTATTTTAGTAAAAATAGCGATGATTTTGTAGTGCGTGAAAGGCCTTTGTATGAATTTAGAGGTAAGGGTGAGCATCTTATTTTGCATATCAATAAAAAAGATTTAACCACAAATGAAGCTTTAAAAATTTTAAGTGAAGCAAGTGGGGTTAAAATAAGAGATTTTGGTTATGCAGGGCTTAAAGACAAGCAAGGATCAACCTTTCAATACCTTTCTATGCCTAAAAAATTTGAGAGTTTTTTGTCAAATTTTTCTCATCCTAAACTTAAAATTTTAGAAACTTTTATCCATGAAAACAAGCTAAGAATAGGGCATTTAAAAGGAAATTCTTTTTTTATACGCTTAAAAAAAGTAATGCCAAGCGATGCTTTAAAACTAGAACAAGTTTTGATGAATTTGGATAAACAAGGTTTTGCAAATTATTTTGGCTATCAGCGTTTTGGAAAATTTGGGGATAATTATAAAGAAGGGCTTGAAATTTTGCGTGGCAAAAAAATGAAAAATGTAAAAATGAAAGAGTTTTTAATCTCAGCTTTTCAAAGTGAGCTTTTTAATCGCTATTTGAGTAAAAGAGTGGAGTTATCACATTTTGCAAATGATTTTAGCGAAAAAGAATTGATCCAAATTTATAAAATTTCTAAAGAAGAAGCCAAGGAACTTAAAAAACAAGAGCAATTTTTTAAGCTTTTAAAAGGCGAGGTTTTAGGGCATTATCCTTTTGGAAAGTGTTTTTTATGCGAGGATTTGAGTGCTGAGCTTGAGCGTTTTAGAGCAAGAGACATTAGTGCTATGGGACTTTTAATCGGTGCTAAGGCTTATGAAGCAGGAGAAGGTCTGGCCTTAAATTTAGAAAATGAAATTTTTAAAGATACTTTGGAGTTTAAGGCTAAAATGCAAGGTTCAAGACGCTTTATGTGGGGATATTTAGAAGAGTTAAAATGGCGTTATGATGAAGAAAAAGCTCATTTTTGCATGGAGTTTTTCTTACAAAAAGGCTCTTATGCCACTGTGGTTTTAGAAGAAATTTTGCATAATACAATCTTTAGTTAACTGCATATTCTGTTATGTTTTTTGTACTATGACACCAAGGTCTACAATCCATTTTTGAAATGGCACAATATCTGCAGAATGGTAAAGGTTTGGATATAAAGTTTAATATTTCATCATAACTTGTAATTTTTTTAAGTTCAAGATAATCCCTATTAGAAATTTGCAAATTTTGCTTAAAGTAGCTATTAAAATATTTGATATTTGCTACTATAGGACATGGGTATACTATACCATCCTTTATTTGTATTCTTATATTAGCTCTGTGACAAATTGTAAAATTATCAAATGGATCGCTATCGCCTTTTAAATTTAAAGCTGTTTTAAAACTGGTTTTTTCTATGTTTTCATCATTGAAAAAAGATAGTGTTATGTTGTATTCTTTGCATTTTTGTTTAATATTTTCCCAGTCAATTTTCAAGGGATATTTTGTAGGTCTTAGGATGATATTATTTTCTTCTAAAGCTTTCCAGAAAGAATTATCTTGTTTTGGGAGTAAAATTCCATTAGTAATTAACCAAATTGAGTTATTTTTAAAATGTTTCCTTAAAATATAAAAATATTCTTTACAATCTTTATTCATCAAAGGTTCCCCTCCTGCTAAATAAAACTGTTCTACCATTCCTTCGGTAATGTAAAATATTTTTTGCACATCTTTTTCAAATTGATTTAATTCATAATAGCCTTTTTTAGCTATCTGAGAGAAATTATCGCAACTAAAACAATTTAAATTACAGTGTTCTGCTAAATGAAAACTAATACCGTGTAAAAAAGGTCTAGGAGTAATTTTTTTAATTTTTTCTGTTATACTCCCCCCCCCCGTTGTCATATTGTTTAATAAAATATTATTTATTTTTTCTAGTTCTGTAATTCTAGATTGCAATTCTAAAATATGCTTATATTTCTTTTTAGTTTGTAGTTTTTTTACTAGTGATAATAGCCATTGTTTTAGTTTCATTAATCTTTCCTTTTTAAATTTTGTATGTTAATTAACCAAAATTTAATATACCCACCCCCATACCAATTTTTACTAGCCTTAATAAATTCTTCTCCTAATTTATAAGTAAAACATTCTTTTTCTTTTAAAGCTTCATTATAATCAGGATAAGTTTCTAAAGGTGGTAAAGCTAAATTTGGATTTTTCTTTACTTTAAATTTATAAGCCTTTTGTTCTTGTTTATGTGAAATAACAATGCTTAATATTATAAAAGGTAAAGATAAAAAACCGAATACACTTTTAGAATTTAAAATCAAAGCTTGTCCTAGTTTATAAGAAAGTTGGTTTTGAATTCTTATTTTGGCTTTTCCATAATTATTTTGGAATTTTAGCAGGTTTTGTTTTACAATTAATAATTGATTTTTATTTTCTAAGGTTTCATTTAAATTATGAATTTGATTAGTTTGTTGTAAGATTATATTATTTTGGGAATT
>NZ_MJXL01000028.1:0-3552 GCF_001762785.1 Campylobacter sp. BCW_6463 | reverse complement strand
ATCAAACCAAACCACTTCAACACCATCCATTCTAGGAACACATTCTTCTATACAATTTAATTCCCAATAATCATCAGAATCTAAAAAGATAATATAATCAATATCAGGAGCTTTAAAATTTAAAAGTTCATCTTTATTTTTAAAGAAATTTGAACTTTTATATATTTTATAAATATTATAAGGATTATCTTTATTGTCTAGTTTAAAATCTACTAAGGAGTTTTCTTTTAATTCTTGGGTAATGTTTTTAAAATCATATTCTTTACTAAAGAATTCTATGCCTACATTACGAGCTGAAGATAAACCCCCATTTTCCTTATCAAAAAGTATAAATCTTTCATCTTTTAAAGTATATTCTTTGGCTATATTGAGTGAGTTTTCATCTGTGCTACCATCATTTACAAGTACAACTTGTAAATTTTTATAAGTTTGATTAACAACACTATCTAAACATTCTCTTAAATATTTTTCTACATTATAGATTGGGATAACTACGCCTACGGTTTTCATTGTTTTTTCTTTAGTTTCTTAAAATATTAAAATTTAGCAATTTAGCCCATTTCAAATCTTTTCCACATTCAATAACATTAGGATGTCCAACAAATGAAAGCAAAGGTATATCACTAACACAATCACTATATGCATAAGAATTCTTTAAATCAAATTCTTTTATATTAAACATATTTGAAAGTTTATATAATTTTCTTTCTTGCATTGTATGAATACCATGTATATTACCTGTAAATTTATCATCAGAATTTTCCAAATCGATAGCCACTATATGCTCTATACCATAAATTTTAGCAAATTCTCTTATATAAATTTCAAATCCACCGGAAACTATAGCTACCACATGTCCTTGATCTTGATGCCAAAATAATTTATTTATAACATTTTTATTTATATTATTTATTATATGATTATATAAAAATTCCTTTGCTGTATTTCTAACAATATCTACAGGGCAATCAATTAAAGCCTCATATCTAGGATATATTAAACCCAATTTATCAAATTTTTCTCTTCTTTCAGCATTTGTTTTATGAGTATAATAAGGATTTTTTTGTGCTACCAAAGGTAAAAATTTCTCTAAAGTTTGAAAATTTGTTATTGTTTCGCAAAAATCAAAAAGTGCAAATATCTTACCGCTCATAAAATTCCTTTAACTTATCAAGTAAATATCTCATTTGCTCTACAGTTCCTATTGTTATCCTACAGTATCCTGGAATAATATGATTATAATTTCTTATAAAAATTTTATTTTGCTTAAGATAATTAATAACTTCTTGCATATTTTTCATACTTAATAAAATAAAATTTGTTTCTGTTTGCTCACATGCTCTAATATCAAAAGCCTTAATATCTTTTAAAAATAATTTTCTAGAAGTAGCAACCTGTTCGACAAATTTATCAACATATTCCACATCTTTTAAAGCTGCTAAAGCAGCTATTTGAGATAACATAGAAATATTTTTAGAATTTCTAAGTTTATTCATTGATTTAATATTGTCAACATGTGAAATTACATACCCTATTCTAAAGCTAGCCAAAGCAAAAGCTTTGGAAAAAGTTCTAGTTATAATTAAATTCTTGCAATTTTTTACAAGATTTTGAACAGATTTTTTACAAAATTCATAATAAGCCTCATCTACTAAAAACATTACCTTTGAATTATTAACAATAAGCTGTTCAAGTTTATTGTTATCATAACATAATCCTGTTGGATTGTTTGGATTGCAAATATATAAAAAATCAACTTTTTTTTGTTTTAAAAAGTTATTTAATTCATCAAAATCTAATTCAAAATTTTTATCTAACATAAAATTAATAGTTTTTATACCTACCCCATTAGCCCTAGCCCTAAAATTATCATATGTTGGAGATATAATACAGACGATAGAATTTTTTTCCAAAAATACGTCTATAATATTTTCATGAGCTGCATCGGAACTTCCAAAGATTTCTATATAATCTTCACTATCTTGTTTTGTATATAAAGATAAAGCTCTTAGAAGTTCTATATTTTTAGTATTAGGATACCAATTTAATTTACCGCTATTTAAAAATTGATAAATATGTTCGAAAACTTTTGGAGAAGGATTTATAGTTGCTTCATTCCAATCTAATTTTAAAACATTATCATAATTTTCAAAATTCCATATATCATGGGGGATAGACATGTAGGGCTTAAGATTTTGTATATTTTTATTTGGCAACATCTGACAACTTCCTTATATTCCATAATTTTCCAAGTTTTTTATCCCAACAATTAGGATTTAATTTCTCCCCAGCGGCACCATGTGTAAAAGTCAATTCACCAATATAAATTCTATTATCAATACAATACAAATCCACTCTAACATAATCAAACATTTTTGATAGCTTGAGAGAAATTTCAAACATTTTCTCAAATTCTGAAGGTCTATTTGGCAGCTTATCTTTAGAAACTTCATAGGTAAAATTAAAAGGTGCTATATTCCAATTACTATCCATTATGAAACGTTGATAGTTATTAAATCTATCGGTTGTTACTTGAATATAATTATTATTAAGATTTTTATGATCAAAAATATGAAACTTATAAGTATCTGCCAATTTACCATTTTTATCTATCAATAACTCTTCTGCAAAAATTTTTGGTTTAATATCTTTATAATGCCATTCTCTAGATAAATAATAGTAATTACTATGCAAATGATTATGCAATTTTTGCATGCTACTAGAAAATAAATCTATATCTCTTAAAAATTTTATTTTATCTTCTACGATAACATAACCTCCGCAATCATGGTTAGTTTTTAACACAAATGATTCTGGAAGAGCGTCAAAATCAATATCATAAATATCATCATATATGGCATATAGTTTTGGTAAATATTCACAAATATTTGTATTTAAAATTTTATCTTGTATCTTATCTATATCTTGAAAAAGAACTGAATTATTATCAAAAATATTACTCTCATCAAATTGAGATAATATTTGTTGAACAAAAATTCTCATCTTTAATTTATCTGCTAAAAAAGTATATAAAGGACTTCTATCATAAAGCATTCTAAAAACTAATTTTTCATTAAAGGTTTGTGGATGTTTAAAATCTGGTATATAATTAAAAATTGCCTTATGTCTTTCTTTAAAAAAAATTTCATCCTCTTCTAAGTTACATTCCTTACTCGCAAGAGCAACTTTACTCCTTTTTTTCACTCCCTTAGCTAAAAAAGGAAATTTAAACAAACCACCTTTATGCCAAGTTTTAAAAGATTCTAATAAAATTTTTCCTAGTTTATAAGATAAGTGTTCTTTATACTTTAAAGCTTCTTGGTAATCTGGATAATTTTCTAAAGGGGGTAATTTTAAAGTTGGATCTTTTTTTATTTTTTGATGATATATTTTTTGATCTTGTTTGTAATTTAAAAATGTTGATAACAAATATATTGGCATAAATAGAATGCCAATAATACTTTTAGAATTAATAATCATAGTTTGACCCAATTTATAACAAAGCTGGTTTTGAATTCTTTGTTTAGCTGTGCCATATAAATTGGTGTTAAA
>NZ_MJXL01000027.1:0-1481 GCF_001762785.1 Campylobacter sp. BCW_6463 | reverse complement strand
GAAAAAACAATGAAAACCGTAGGCGTAGTTATCCCAATCTATAATGTAGAAAAATATTTAAGAGAATGTTTAGATAGTGTTGTTAATCAAACTTATAAAAATTTACAAGTTGTACTTGTAAATGATGGTAGCACAGATGAAAACTCACTCAATATAGCCAAAGAATATACTTTAAAAGATGAAAGATTTATACTTTTTGATAAGGAAAATGGGGGTTTATCTTCAGCTCGTAATGTAGGCATAGAATTCTTTAGTAAAGAATATGATTTTAAAAACATTACCCAAGAATTAAAAGAAAACTCCTTAGTAGATTTTAAACTAGACAATAAAGATAATCCTTATAATATTTATAAAATATATAAAAGTTCAAATTTCTTTAAAAATAAAGATGAACTTTTAAATTTTAAAGCTCCTGATATTGATTATATTATCTTTTTAGATTCTGATGATTATTGGGAATTAAATTGTATAGAAGAATGTGTTCCTAGAATGGATGGTGTTGAAGTGGTTTGGTTTGATAATAAAGCGTTTGATTATGAAATTAAAACAATTTATCCAACTTCTAAAACATTTATGGAATGTTTTAACTGTAATATTAAAAATAAGCAAATTAATGGAAATACATGGTTTGATGAATGCCGTAAAAATAATATAACTTCCATTTGGATAGCTGTTATGGAAATGATTGATTTTGCTTATTTAAAAACATTAAAACTCAAATTTCTTGATGGAGTTTTATATGAAGATAATTTATTTGGAACCTTATTGTTTTTAAATGCTAAGAAATTATATGTTCTTGACAAAAAGCTTTATAATAATAGAATAAGAGCTAATAGTATAATGTGTCATGATAATAATTTAAGTTTTGAAAATTTAGCACCATTTTTTAGAATTTTATCCAATGATTTTTTAGACCCATATGATGCAAGAGAATACATAAAGTTACATAGTTGGACATGTATGACATTTGTATTGTTGTTAATGTATGTAAATAAATTTAAAAATAAGGAAAATTTAGAAAAAATTCGTTTCTTTTTATTCTCTTATAAGGATATTTTATTTGAGAATATAAAGTTGAATCAAGATCCTTGGGCCATAAAAGATAAGATAGATATTATTAATTTTTTTGTAAATAATAAATTTAAAGATAATAAATATCAGTTTAACACCAATTTATATGGCACAGCTAAACAAAGAATTCAAAACCAGCTTTGTTATAAATTGGGTCAAACTATGATTATTAATTCTAAAAGTATTATTGGCATTCTATTTATGCCAATATATTTGTTATCAACATTTTTAAATTACAAACAAGATCAAAAAATATATCATCAAAAAATAAAAAAAGATCCAACTTTAAAATTACCCCCTTTAGAAAATTATCCAGATTACCAAGAAGCTTTAAAGTATAAAGAACACTTATCTTATAAACTAGGAAAAATTTTATTAGAATCTTTTAAAACTTGGCATAAAGGTGGTTT
>NZ_MJXL01000026.1:0-1472 GCF_001762785.1 Campylobacter sp. BCW_6463 | reverse complement strand
GAAAAAACAATGAAAACCGTAGGCGTAGTTATCCCAATCTATAATGTAGAAAAATATTTAAGAGAATGTTTAGATAGTGTTGTTAATCAAACTTATAAAAATTTACAAGTTGTACTTGTAAATGATGGTAGCACAGATGAAAACTCACTCAATATAGCCAAAGAATATACTTTAAAAGATGAAAGATTTATACTTTTTGATAAGGAAAATGGGGGTTTATCTTCAGCTCGTAATGTAGGCATAGAATTCTTTAGTAAAGAATATGATTTTAAAAACATTACCCAAGAATTAAAAGAAAACTCCTTAGTAGATTTTAAACTAGACAATAAAGATAATCCTTATAATATTTATAAAATATATAAAAGTTCAAATTTCTTTAAAAATAAAGATGAACTTTTAAATTTTAAAGCTCCTGATATTGATTATATTATCTTTTTAGATTCTGATGATTATTGGGAATTAAATTGTATAGAAGAATGTGTTCCTAGAATGGATGGTGTTGAAGTGGTTTGGTTTGATTATAATAAAATTTATGAAAAAGATTGTTTGGAAAAAAAAGATGAGTGGACTTGGTTTAATTGTTATAATATGGGAATAAAAAAAGATACAATCATATCTGATGAATGGTTGGATAAATATTGCAATATTCAAACTTTCGCTTTTGTTTGGAGTGGGATGATTGCTTTTAATTACTTGAGCAATCAAAAGATAAAATTTTTAGATTATATTTTTCATCAAGATGTTTATTTTGGCTTTATGGTATTTTTTAAAAGCAATAAAATATCTCTATTAAATAAAAAAATAATAAATTATCGAATTAGAAGCAATGCTACAACCTTGAGGCAGAGTAAAATAGGTGAACAAATAATTTTACCCAAATATCTTGATTTTTTGTCTAAATTTTATAATAAAAATGAAGATGCTAAAAAATATTACAGTCTTTTTAGTTGGAGTAAAATGGTTGAAAAAGCTATAGAAGATAGTTTTTACGATGAAAAGAATATTATAATAAATTATTTTTTGCCTTCTTTATGTATGCAACTTTTTCAAAAAGATATCAATAAAAATGTTGATCCGCTAAATATTGGAATTTATATAAATTTTTCTAAAGTATTATTTAAGATGTTTCGTTTAAAGCATCAAAATATTATTTTTAACACCAATTTATATGGCACAGCTAAACAAAGAATTCAAAACCAGCTTTGTTATAAATTGGGTCAAACTATGATTATTAATTCTAAAAGTATTATTGGCATTCTATTTATGCCAATATATTTGTTATCAACATTTTTAAATTACAAACAAGATCAAAAAATATATCATCAAAAAATAAAAAAAGATCCAACTTTAAAATTACCCCCTTTAGAAAATTATCCAGATTACCAAGAAGCTTTAAAGTATAAAGAACACTTATCTTATAAACTAGGAAAAATTTTATTAGAATCTTTTAAAACTTGGCATAAAGGTGGTTT
>NZ_MJXL01000025.1:0-5626 GCF_001762785.1 Campylobacter sp. BCW_6463 | reverse complement strand
GAAAGTATATATGAATAATCCTTTAATTACTATTATCATCCCAATATATAATGTAGCACCTTATTTAAGAGAATGTTTAGATAGCGTAATAAATCAAACGTATAAAAATTTAGATATTATGTTAGTGGATGATGGAAGTGACGATGGAAGCTTAAATATAGCCTTAGAATATCTTGGTAAAGATGAAAGAATATTTTTAATCTCCAAGGAAAATGGGGGACAATCTTCAGCAAGAAATATGGGATTAGAATTTATAAAAGGAACTAAACTCAGAAGTTTTTTTGAAGATAACATCGAACAAGACATAATTTCTTTTACTTCAACTCATACTTTTGATAAAAATACAAAAATAATTAATAAAGAAACAATAAAATCAAATTTTGTACCTATTCAAAAAAGATATATAAAAACAAATATAGAAAATATAAATGATTTATTAGTCCAAGAGCTACCAAATTCTATAATTCACTTTTTAGATTCAGATGATTATTTTTTAAATGATTGCATAGAACTTTGCGTGAAAGAAATGATTGAAAAAGATTTAGATATTTGTGCACATGGGTTGCAAGAATATTATGAAACGGATAAGAAATTTATAAAAAAAGATTTTTTTGAAAAAATATTTGATAGCGAATGTTATAACCCTCTAGATTTATTAAAATTAAATAAAAAATATAATTTTTATTTTGCTTGGCAAGGAAGTTTTAAATCTAGTATTTTAAATCAATACAATCTTCGCTTTACTCATGATATATATTATGAAGATCATGATTTTGGAACGATACTATTTTGTTTAGCTAAGAAGATGTTTTACATAAGAAAATCTTTGATAATTTATAGAATTAGACACAATTCTATAACTAATTTTTTAAAAAATATGCCAGTAATTTTACCAAAATGTTTAGAATCCTTAAAAGGACATTTTGATGATTATATAGAACTTAGAAAATATTTTAAACTCTATTGTGATCTTGTCATCGCTAAAAATATATTTTTATTCAATCAAAGCATAAATAATAATTTTCTTAAAAAAAGTATTAAAAGATATTATATACACTATTTTGAATTGAAAATTAATAATGATCCATTAAATTTAAAAAAAGAAATTAAATTTTTTGTGAAAAATTTGAAATGCTATAATATTTATATAAAATTTAGAAATTATATAAGACATCCAAAAAAAGTAAGGTTTTTTTAATGTTTCACATAGTATTTAGTGCTGATGAAAATTATATAAAATATACAGCTGTGTTAATAACTAGCATAGTTTTTAATACAGATAAAAATAAAAAATTCAAAGATTTTGACAAAAATTCAAATATAAAAAATGAAAAATATATTTTTCATATATTAAGTAATTTTGTAAATGATAAAACTAGAGAAAAACTTATAAATTTGCAGAAAAAATTAAATGAATATTTTCCCTGTGAGATTAAAATACATATAAAAAATGATAAAGATTTTAGTAAATTTCCAAATTCAGGTGCTGCTCATAGTACTAAATTGCCTTATTATAGAATTAAATTGAGCTCTATTTTTAGTGATAATATACAAAAATGTTTATATTTAGATTTTGATATGCTTTGTATGTGTGATATAAGAGAGATTTTTGCTATAAATTTAGAAGGTAAGGTAGCTGGAGTTGTTGGTGATCTTGGGTCTAAAAAACATAAAATAAAATATATACAAAATGGTAAAAAAATAACTTTAAAGTTTGATGAAAATTATTTTAACTCGGGTTTTTTGTTAATAAACCTAAAAGAATATAAAAGACAAAATATAGAGCAAAAGTGTGAAGATTTAGCTAGTAAATGTTTTTATATAAAAGCAGCGGATCAGGATCTATTAAATTTTTCTATAAAACCTCAATATCAATTACAACTAGATTTTGCTTATAATTTTAGCACCATTGCTTTTTGTTATGCAATTTGTAAAAATGAAAATAAAAATAGATTAAATTATACTAGATCCGAATTTAATAAAGCAAAACAAAAACCTAAAATACTTCATTATGGAGAAAAACCTTGGAGATTTTTAAAATCTTATTTTGATTATTATGGTAAAAATATAAATGATTATTGGTGGGATATAGCTGCTAAAACTCCTATTTTCAATGAAGAATTATTAAAAAGTAAAAACAATATAACAAATCATTTATTATGCGCTGGTTTAGGTAATGAGCTTTTAAATGCTACTTTGAATTTTAATTTACTAAAAATCAAATCTTTGGTCAAAAATACAAATAATGATAGAAAATACACAGAAAAAGCAAAAAATATACAAGATAGTCTTTTTGGATTTTGCTGTATATTAGGAATTACTATTTTCTATGCTAGAGCTTATAATAAAAATTTCTTTAGTGTATATTTAAAAGCTTTAAAAATTATTTATTATTTTAAAAAATATTCAAATCTTTAAACAATTTTTCCCATTTTTGTATAATAACTTCTTTGCTAAATTTTGTTTTCACTATATCCTTTGCACCCCCCCATAGTTTTTCTTAAATTTTCATCATCCATTAAAACATAAAGTTTATTTGCAAAACCATCTAAATCTCCATCATTTATTAAAAAACCACTTTTTTCATTTTCTATATATCGCTTGGACCGGTGTTTATATCAAAGGCAATGCTAGGAAATTGATAATTTGCACTTTCTATTAAAACCATTCCAAATCCTTCCCACTTGCTTGTCATTACATAAATACTTGCATTTAAATATTCTTTTTCTATTTCTTTGGTGAAGGGTTTTAAGATTATATTTTCAAGTTTATTTTCTTTGATTTTTTCTTTTATAGTATTTTTTAATTCACCTTCGCCAACTATAGTCAAAGTCCAATTTTGATACTTTTTATCTTTTTGCACCATTTTCCAAATTTCTATAAGTCTTAAAAACCCTTTTTCGTCATTAGAAGTCATCCTTCTATGCTTAAAATATTTTTTTGTTTATAATCGCTTGTTTTTTCAGATATAAAAGGTATAAAATTTGGTATTACATTTATATTTTTGTGGTATTTTTTCCATTCATTTATTTGTTTATTAGAAAGTATTACTAAATTATCAAAATAATCATTTCTTTTTCTATATTTTTTAAATTTGCTATGAATTAAATTTATATATTTTGTATTTTTATTTTTAAAAAATGGAAAATGAGGACAATTATTATAAATCATGATATCTATATCTTTATATTTTTGCTTTAAAATATAGCTTTCATAGTATTTATAAAAAAGTTTGTAAAATAGATTTTTTCTCATGTATTTTTGAGATTTTTGATGTAAAAATTCTATTTTTATATTTTTATTTATATCGTAAGATATTTTTTCATATTCTTTATAAAAACTAAATATACTTATTTCATAACCAAGCTCATTAAAAGCATTTGCCAAATTTACTACGACTCTTTCAGCACCCCCGCCTATAGTTATATCACCTATTAAAAGCATAATTTTCATTTTATATCCCAATTTATATTTTTATTTTTTATAGTATTTAGATAAATTTGATGATTGATTTCTAGCATATTTTTAGAATTTTCTTCGTGGTAAATATGATAGGCTAAGGCATTGAATTTTAATCTTTTAAAAATTCCATTATTAAATAAAAATCTAGCTACAAATTCGCTATCTTCTCTTCCCCATCCTATGAAATTTTCATTAAAACCATTTATAGCTTCAAAATCGCTTTTATAAAAGCTCATATTGCATGTTTTACTACCCTTGACTAAAAAAGATTTTTTAAAAAACTTTTTATTAATAGTAGAAAATTTATAAATCAATCTTGCTAAAAAAATATTTCTTCTATTTTTTAAGCTTTTTTTGTCAAATGCTAAATTAAAATTCATTTTATTTAAAATTTTTTCGCTTTCTTTTTCATTTAAAATTATTCTTGAACCTTGCAAAATAGTCTTTTTTGATGAAAAATTTAAATGATCTTTTATGAAATTTGTATCTAAAATCATATCTCCATCTATTAAAATGATATATTCACTTTTAGATGCTTTTATAGCTTTATTCCTACTAGCTGCTGCGCGAAAGCCATCATCTTCTTGCCAGATATGTTTTAAATTACAAGGAAAATCTTTTTGGTATTTTTGTATAAGTTTTGCTGTGTCTTCTTTGCTTCCATCATCTGCTATTAAAACTTCATCAGGTAAAGGATTTAAATTTTTTACACTATCTAAAACTAAAGCTAATCTTTCTTTTTGATTGTAAGTTGTTATGATTAAAGAACAAGTTTTAGGCTTTTGTAATTTTAATTCATATAATTTCATATATTTAAAAAATGCTCCAAGTCCATTACAAGTACTAATAATAAAACCTTTATAGCCATAAAAAATTCCTTTTTTTAAAAAATAATTTCTAAAAAAAGTCCAAAAACCTCTTGCAATAGCTTTAAAAATTCCACTTTCTTTTTGCAAATTTTGTTTAGCCCAAAGACTAGAATATCTTTGAAGTTTATCTAACAAACCATCGATATCTTCAAAAGCAAAATGTCTCAAACCATTTTGCAACTTAATCTTTTTGCTATCTTCATGTAAAATCAAACTCTCATGTACCAAATTTTCATTAAAACTAGTATGGGTTTTATTAAACACCCGCATTACATAATCAGGCCACCACCCACAAGCTTTAATCCACTCCCCACTGTATAAATTTTCTCTTGGTAAAGCTATGATATCTTCTTTATCAGGCTCAATTTGCCGTAATTCTTGTAAAAATTCTTTTTTAGCAAGCTCATCTGCGTCAATATTAAAAATCCAATCCTTACTAGCATAACTTATGGCTAAATTTTTCAAAGGTCCAAAACCTATAAATTTATATTGATAAATCTTGATATTTTTATAACTTTTACTAAACTCATAAGCAATTTTTAAAGTATCATCATTGCTATCATTTTCTATTAAAACAATCTCGCCAAATTCTTGCAAAGATTCCAAGCAAGCTTTTAATGTTTTTTGAGCATTTTTAACAATCATTATCACACTAATTTGCTTTAAATTCATAATTAAGCTTCTTTTTAATAAAATTCTATTACTTTTAACATAATAATATAAAAAACAACTAGGTGAAAGTATATATGAATAATCCTTTAATTACTATTATCATCCCAATATATAATGTAGCACCTTATTTAAGAGAATGTTTAGATAGCGTAATAAATCAAACGTATAAAAATTTAGATATTATGTTAGTGGATGATGGAAGTGACGATGGAAGCTTAAATATAGCCTTAGAATATCTTGGTAAAGATGAAAGAATATTTTTAATCTCCAAGGAAAATGGGGGACAATCTTCAGCAAGAAATATGGGATTAGAATTTATAAAAGGAACTAAACTCAGAAGTTTTTTTGAAGATAACATCGAACAAGACATAATTTCTTTTACTTCAACTCATACTTTTGATAAAAATACAAAAATAATTAATAAAGAAACAATAAAATCAAATTTTGTACCTATTCAAAAAAGATATATAAAAACAAATATAGAAAATATAAATGATTTATTAGTCCAAGAGCTACCAAATTCTATAATTCACTTTTTAGATTCAGATGATTATTTTTTAAATGATTGCATAGAACTTTGCGTGAAAGAAATGATTGAAAAAGATTTAGATATTTGTGCACAT
>NZ_MJXL01000024.1:0-1183 GCF_001762785.1 Campylobacter sp. BCW_6463 | reverse complement strand
ATATAAAAACTCTTATATAATTTTTTTGCATCATAGTAATGATCTACATCTATTTTTATAAGCCATTCTCTTTGAGGAATAAAATTTGCAACATAATTATAATAGCTATAAAGTTTATTTTTTTCACTTTGTGGATTTTCAATTTGTACTTCATAAGGATATTTTACTGGTATAAAAGAAGGATATTGCTTGCAAAATTCTAAAATAATCTCTTCACTTCCATCAGTACAATCATTATATCCTATAACACCTCTTTGTATTGCAGGCAATATACTTTCTAATGAAGCTCTTAAAGTAATAGCTTCATTTTTTACTCTTATAAAAGCCCAAGGATTTAAAGGAGATTTTGTATCTTTTGAGTTTGGATCAAAGTCAAAATAGCCATTATGCCCCTCTCCATTAATGGTTTTATTAATTTCATAAAAATACTTATTATTTTTTATTTAAAATATTTTTAGGTAACTTAGAATCAGTTTTTTGTAAAGATATGGTTTTATTGTTTAAATTATATCTTATCTTTTTTCTTATAGATTTTATTGGTATAAATATTAAGTAATAAATTTATAAATATTTTTCTAATTTTCATATTTTTTAATATTTCCTTATGTATAATAAAATAAAAAAGAAAGTATATATGAATAATCCTTTAATTACTATTATCATCCCAATATATAATGTAGCACCTTATTTAAGAGAATGTTTAGATAGCGTAATAAATCAAACGTATAAAAATTTAGATATTATGTTAGTGGATGATGGAAGTGACGATGGAAGCTTAAATATAGCCTTAGAATATCTTGGTAAAGATGAAAGAATATTTTTAATCTCCAAGGAAAATGGGGGACAATCTTCAGCAAGAAATATGGGATTAGAATTTATAAAAGGAACTAAACTCAGAAGTTTTTTTGAAGATAACATCGAACAAGACATAATTTCTTTTACTTCAACTCATACTTTTGATAAAAATACAAAAATAATTAATAAAGAAACAATAAAATCAAATTTTGTACCTATTCAAAAAAGATATATAAAAACAAATATAGAAAATATAAATGATTTATTAGTCCAAGAGCTACCAAATTCTATAATTCACTTTTTAGATTCAGATGATTATTTTTTAAATGATTGCATAGAACTTTGCGTGAAAGAAATGATTGAAAAAGATTTAGATATTTGTGCACAT
>NZ_MJXL01000023.1:0-877 GCF_001762785.1 Campylobacter sp. BCW_6463 | reverse complement strand
GACTAAAAATTTCATTCAAAGATATGAGGTTCAATTTCATCAGCCTAACACTACAAGTGGCTTTAGTGCTACTTTGTTTTATGATAAAGAAAAAGATGAATTTATAGTAGGATTTAGGGGAACTGAAACTGATAATTTTATTAGCTCGATTCAAGATATAGTTCAAGACATAACTCTATCCCTCAATGGCAATATCCAATCTTCTTTTCTTTTAGAATTTTTAGAACAAGTAAATAAAATAATCAAAAACAAACACAAAAGAATTATATTTGTAGGACATTCATTGGGTGGGTATTTAGCTCAAATGGCTTTGATATATTGCGATATTAAATATAAAGACAAATTATCTTTTAGCCCTAATGAAGTTTATACTTTTAATTCCCCTAGTGTTTATGGTTGGAATTTTCCTAATATAGCTATCAACCCTAATACTATAAAAATTATGCAAGATCTTTTAGGAAAATACACTATAGATGTTTCAGAAAAAATCACTCATATTTATGATAATGGTAAAATTGAAATCAT
Source organism: Campylobacter sp. BCW_6463 (assembly GCF_001762785.1). Lineage (NCBI taxonomy): Bacteria > Pseudomonadati > Campylobacterota > Epsilonproteobacteria > Campylobacterales > Campylobacteraceae > Campylobacter > Campylobacter sp. BCW_6463. The sequence goes on along the minus strand of NZ_MJXL01000023.1, from coordinate 352 downwards.
TGCTTCAGCTCAATATGGTGCAAGCAATGCTTTAGGTATATATACAGGGAAAAATGATCACTCTATAAAACCTCTTGTTAATACTCTCTATTTTTATTCTTATCTTTTAGAATTAGATGCTAACTATAACAAAGTCAAAGATAAAAGCCTTAGTGAATGTATAGAGTATCTTAATCATTTTATGAAAAATATTCAAATTTATACAGAAACTTTTGTGTTAAAAAATAATGCTATTAATAAAAATAGCTCTTTTGGGTTCAATAAAAACCATCCAGAAAAGATTAACCACTTTGAATATTTTCTTTCATTAATAGCCACCATAATGCAAGAAACAAATGGTATTTTAGAAGAG
>NZ_MJXL01000022.1:0-698 GCF_001762785.1 Campylobacter sp. BCW_6463 | reverse complement strand
GCTTTATCAAGCTCATCAGGACTTTTGCCTTTGGTAAGTCCTAAGAAAGCGTGGGTGAAATCTTCTCTTTGCCAGTAACACTGATTTTTAAAATCCAAAAAACATTCTACCAATGGATCAATATAAATCGTAACATAATATTTCATTTATAAAATCCTCCTAATAACTCAAATATATATACCATAGCCACTAAAAAAATATATCCACATAAAAAAGTTATTAAAATTCTCCAAGCTCTTAAAAAGATAAAAATTACAGGTGCAAAAATAAAAAATAAAATTTTAAAATTATAGATAAACTCATGATATTTCATATATATAAATATTAATATCACAAGCAACAATAATGCAAAAAAATTTTTAATATAAAGCATATTCAATATAAAAATAAATAACATAATAAATAAAATAGTGAATTGATCATAATTGTTACTGATATAAAAATATACCATAGGAATGATAAAAATCCCTACACTACATACAAACCAAGCAATTTGCCCACTTGATATATTGTCTATTCCTTTGCTTTCTAGTTTTTCTTTGAGTTTAGAATAAATAGGAATTTGCAAATTTACTCCTAATATAGATAAATTGTTTTATTATAACCAATCTACTTAATACTTTTAATTAATTTAAATTCTTTGTTTTTAAGATATTCTTGTCTTAATGTTTCATCTGCTTTATCAAGCTCATCAGGAC